>JAKAMA010000042.1 GCA_021813085.1 Chloroflexota bacterium
CGACGAGCATGATGTGCTCGGCGCGCTCCTTCTCCGACGTCTGCAGCTCGTCCGCCATGCGCTGCTCGTCCTCGGCGTCGCGGCCGCGGCGCCGCGTGCCGGCGATCGGGTGGGTCTCGATGACGCCGTCCTCGACCCGGACCAGCATCTCCGGCGAGGCGCCGACGACGTGCACGTCGCCCAGCTCGAGGTAGTACATGTACGGCGAGGGGTTGACGGTGCGGAGCGCGCGGTACACCTCGAACGGGTGCGCGTCCGTATCGCGGCGGAAGCGCTGGGAGACCTGGATCTGGTAGGTCTCGCCGCGCACGATGTACGCCTTCGCGCGCTCGACCTTGCGCATGAAGTCCTCGCGCGTGGTGTTGGAGACGGCCTCACTGGCGCGCGGCGGGCCGCTCGCCGCCACCGCATACGGCAGCGCGGTCAGGGGCTTCGCGAGGCGCTGCACCAGCTCATCGATCTTCCACGTCGCCTGCCGGTAGGCAGCGTCGATGTCGCCATCGAGGCGGGCGTGGCTGACGACCTTGATCGTGTGCTGGAGGTGGTCGAAGACGAGCAGCGTGTCGGTGAAGAGGAAGATCGATTCCGGGAAGCCCTGCGGGTCGGCGTCGGGCACCGGCAGCTTCTCGTAGTAGCGCGCGACCTCGTACGCCAGGTAGCCGACGGCGCCGCCGTGGAAGCGGGGCAGGCCATCGACCCGCACCGGCTCGAAGCGCCGCAGCTCCTCCTGGATCGCGAGCAGCGGGTCGCCGTCGCCGTCGGCCGTCTGCAGCACGCGGTACGGTTCGGTGCCGATGAAGCTGTAGCGCGCGAGCCGCTCGCCGCCCTCGACGGACTCGAGCAGGAACGAGTACGGGCCGCGCGCCACCTTGAGGTACGCCGACACGGGCGTCTCGAGGTCGGCGACGATCTCGCGGTAGACGGGCACGACGTTGCCCTGCCCGGCGATCGCCTTCACCTGGTCGAGCGTCGGCGTGTACGTGGTCATGTCAACGCGCCTCCGGCATGCCGCGGTCGAGGTAGTCCAGCCGCAGGGCCTTGCGGACGGCGGAGATCGTCTCCTCAGCGGCGTCGAAGCCGGCCTTGCCGCCCTTCGCGAGCGCGTCCTTGACGAGCTGCGGGCGCGCCTCGAAGTACGCGCGACGCTCCCGGATCGGGTCGAGCAGGTTGTTGATGGCGGCGACGAGCTTCGTCTTCACCTCGACGTCGCCGACGGCGCCGCGCACGTAGCGCTCCTTCAGGCCGGCGACCTCGGCCGCGTCCGGGTTGAAGGCGTCGTGGTACATGAACACGGGGTTGCCCTCGACGTGCCCGGGGTCGGTCGCGCGGAGGCGCGTCGGGTCGGTGTACATGCCCATGACCTTGCGGCGCACGGTCTCGGCGTCGTCCTTGAGGTAGATCGCGTTGTCGAGCGACTTGCTCATCTTCGCCTGGCCGTCGGTGCCGACGAGCCGCGGCACGCGGCCGACGAGCGGCTCCGGCTCCGGGAAGACCTCGCCGAAGTCGCGGTTGAACTTGCGCGCAATCTCGCGCGTCATCTCGATGTGCGGGAGCTGGTCCTCGCCGACCGGCACGAGGTGCGCGCGCGGCATCAGGATGTTCGCCACCTGCATCACCGGATAGATGAAGAAGCCGACGGGCACGCCCTTCTTGCCGACGTCGAGGTCCGCCATCTCGGCCTTGAGCGTCGGGTTGCGCTGGAGGCGGCCGAGCGGCATGAACCAGCTCAGGTGCACCATCAGCTCGGCGTGCTGCGGCACCATGCTCTCGATGACGAAGTGACTGCCTTCGGGGTCGAGTCCGACGGCGAGCCAGTCGAGCGCCACCTCCCAGACGGACGCGCGCACGCGGTCGATGTCATCGGCGTAGTCCGACACCTGGTAGTCGGCGATGAGGAAGAAGCACTCGTACTCCTTCTGCAGGCGCACCCAGTTCTCGAGCGCGCCCGCGTAGTGGCCGAGGTGCAGCGGCCCGGTGGGGCGGATGCCGGTCAAGATGCGGCGGCGGGACGGTGTCATGGCGAGGCCTTGCCAGCGAGTGCGCCGTGAGGCGGGCCGCCGGAGCGAGAGTACGACGGACAACAGACGCCAGACGCCAGACGACAGACAACAGACAACAGACAGCAGACGACAGACGACAGACGACAGGCAACAGGCCGCAGATCAGTCGGTGACATACTCTTCCTGCACGTCGCGGAACGCCTTCGCGCTGCCTGTCTGCCGATCGAGCTCGATCATCTGCGCGGAGATCATGCGCAGGATCTCGTCACACCGACGCATCAACTCTTCCTCCCGCTCCGGCGAGATGTAGCCTCCACGCCTCAACAGGTCGAGCCAGCTCAGTGTCTCATTCCCTGAGCCGCGCGCGATGGAGAGATGGTTACGATAAGCGCCCGCAGCGAATCTGCCGTGGCCCTCTGCGATGTTCGCCGCGATCGACGTCGCGGATTTGAGGAGTTGCTGTCCAAGAATCATGCTCGCACGATCTCCCGGCAGCGCCCTCACGACATGCAGCACGACCAACGAGAGCTCCTGCGCCTTCTGCCAGACCGCGAGATCGCGGAACGAGTACTTCACGCGGCGCGAAGGACTGCGAAGCGAGCTCCGGTCTCTGTCGTCTGTTGTCTGCTGTTTGCCTCTGTTGTCTGTCGTCTGCTGTCTGTTGTCGCTCGTCACGGCGCCGGACTCCAATCTCTCTCAGGCGACCACGGGCACGGACTTCATCGCCTCCCGCACCTTCGCCTCCGGGTAGGCGAAGTCGTGCAGCTTCCCGGCCAGGTAGTTGTCGTACGCCGTCATGTCGAAGTAGCCGTGGCCGCTCAGGTTGAAGAGGATCGTCTTCTTCTCTCCCGACTGCTTGCAGGCGAGCGCCTCGTCGATCGCCGCGCGGATCGCGTGGGCGCTCTCCGGCGCCGGCACGATGGCCTCGCTGCGCGCGAACTGCATCGCCGCCTCGAACACGGTGTTCTGGTGGTAGGCGCGCGCCTCCATGAAGCCCTGGTCGTACAGCTCGCACACCAGGTTGGCCATGCCGTGGTAGCGCAGGCCGCCCGCGTGGATGCCCTCCGGGATGAACGTGTGGCCGAGCGTGTACATCTTGACCAGCGGCGTCATGCCCGCCGTGTCGCCGAAGTCGTAGCGGAACTCGCCCTTCGTGAGCGATGGGCACGCCTCGGGCTCGACGGCGATGAAGCGCGTCTTGCGCCCTTCGACGAGCTTCTCCCGCATGAACGGGAAGGCGATGCCCGCGTAGTTCGAGCCGCCGCCCGCGCAGCCGATGACGATGTCCGGGTACTCGCCCGCCAGCTCCATCTGGCGGATGGCCTCCTGGCCGATGACGGTCTGGTGCATCAGCACGTGGTTGAGCACGCTGCCGAGGGAGTACTTCGTGTCCTCGCGGGTCGCCGCGTCCTCGACGGCCTCGCTGATCGCGATGCCGAGGCTGCCGGGCGTGTCCGGCGTCGCGGCGAGGATGGCGCGCCCAGCGTTCGTGTCGGGGCTCGGGCTCGGCACGACGCTGGCGCCGTAGACCTGCATCAGCGAGCGGCGGTACGGCTTCTGCTCGTAGCTCACCTTCACCATGTAGACCTTGAGCTCGATGCCGAAGAAGTTGCACGCCATCGCCAGCGCGCAGCCCCACTGGCCGGCGCCGGTCTCGGTGGTGATGCGCGTCACGCCCTCCTGTTTGTTGTAGTACGCCTGCGCGACGGCTGTGTTCGGCTTGTGCGAGCCGACGGGCGACGCGCCCTCGTACTTGAAATAGATGTGCGCCGGCGTGCCGAGCGCCTTCTCGAGCCGGCGGGCGCGGATCAGCGGCGTCGGCCTCCAGAGCCTGTAGACCTCGCGGATCTCCTCGGGGATGTCGATGTAGCGCTCCTGCGACACCTCCTGCTTGATCAGCTCCATCGGGAAGAGCGGCGCCAGCGCCTCCGGGCCGATGGGCTGGTGGGTGCCGGGGTTGAGCGGTGGCGGCGGCGCCTTCGGCAGGTCCGCGGCGATGTTGTACCAGCGCTCCGGCAACTCCGACTCCGGCAACATGAACTTCGTCTGCTCTACCATGTGCTTCGACCTCCGCTCTTCAGACCCAAGAACCATGAACCGAGAACCAAGAACCAAGAACCAATGACCTGGGACGGGCGCCCAAACAAAAAGCCCCCACCCCTATGAGGGGCGAGAGCTTGCTCGCGGTACCACCCTGCGTTCGTCCCTACGGACGCGCGCCGTACGGACATCTCGGACGGCACAGGCGTTTCGGCCGATGCCGCGGGCCGTGGTAACGGCGCCCAACCCGTCGGTGACTACTGCCCGGTGCCTGGAGCACGCAGCCGGGGGCGGCTACGCTCCATGTCCACCAGGGTTCGGTCCGAAGCTCCCGGGTCCATTCGGTCTGCTGCGCCGCCGCCGGCTTTCACCTGCCCCGGCTCTCTTCTCGGCCCGCTGCCAGACGTACTCTTCCCGATCGTTGCCTCCTGGTATGTGCGGGCAGTGTAGGCACGCGCGGCGAGGCTGTCAAACAGCGCACGGTTATCGTTCTGATATCATTCGGGCGAGGTGGCGCCGATGCCCGACGTGCTCGTGCGCGGTCTGGAACCGCCAGTCCTCGCGCGACTGAAACATCGCGCGAAGAAGCACCATCGCTCGCTGCAGGCCGAACTCAAGCTGATCCTCAGTGAGGCGGTCGAGGCCGACGAGGTTTCGTTCGAGGAGGCCGTCAGGTTCGCTGACGAGATGCGCCGGAAGTACGCGGGTACGATCACCGGCGATAGCACCGACCTGATTCGGGAAGCCCGCGACCTCGCCGCGGTCGACTGATCGACGAACTCACTTCAAGAGGTACGCGCTCTTGACGGCGCACGGCCGGAAGCCCAGCGACGCGTAGAACCGCTTCGGCCAGTCGGCGGGGTCGGTGACGATGACGACGGGCCCAGCGCCCCGCGCCCGCGCATCGGCGACGCAGGCGTGCACGAGCGCCGTGGCGAACCCGCGCCGGCGGCACTCGGCGCGCACGTAGAGGTTCTCGACGATACCGGCGCCGCCGATGCCCTCCCACGCGGAGAAGAAGCCCGCAGGCGTCCCCCCGTCGTACGCGAGCCAGTAGCGCACAGGCGGGCACTTGGCGCGGCGGCTGGCCGCGACGGCGGCGCCGTGCGCAAGGTCTTCGGTGGCGGCGGTGCGCTCACGGTACTCGCGCCAGTCGATGACGTTGAGCGCCTCCCACGCGCGCCAGCCGTCCCCGTCCGCGATGGGACGCACGTCGTGTACGGGCGCGTCGCCGCGCAGTGGGCCGTCGAGCACCAGGATCAGCGCATCTTCGCGCCGGTAGCCGTCGAGCACGAGACGGGCTTCGAATGGCGGCGGCGTGCGCGCGTCCACCTGGAACTGACGGAACGGGAGGCCGGCGAACTCCTGTCCGACGCGCTCAAGCAGCCGCTCGATCGCGGCGGGCGACGCGGCGGTGACGTGCGACACGAAATTGCAGCCAGGCAGGCCGGGGAAGCGCCGGTCGCGGACGAAACGCGCGCCATCGGCATCGAAGACGTCGGCCCCGAGCGCGAGCCACGCCTGGGCCACGTCGAGCGCGCGCACGGTGTCCAGCGTCGTGGGCTCAGGCTCCCTTGTAGTGCGGCTTGCGCTTCTGGGCGAAGGCGAGCGGGCCCTCGCGGGCGTCCTCCGAGGCGAGGACCTTGCGCGACTGCTCGTTCTCGAACTTGAGTCCTTCGTCGAGCGGGAGGTTGAGGCCGGCGTAGACCGCTTCCTTCACCAGGCGGACGGCGAGCGGGCCGTTCTCGCAGATCGCCTGGGCGATCGCGATCGCCTTCGGCATCACCTGGTCCGCGGGGACGACGTGGTTGACGAGTCCGTTGCGCAGCGCCCATGCGGCATCGAACCGGCCGCCCGTGAGCATGAGCTCGAGCGCGAGGCCGAGCGGGATGGTGCGGGGCAGCCGCTGCGTGCCGCCGGCGCCGGGGATGATGGCGCGCGTCACTTCGGGCAGCCCGAACTGGGCGTGCTCGGCGGCGACGCGGATGTCGCAGGCGAGCGCGATCTCCAGTCCGCCGGCGAGGCAGTAGCCGTTGATGGCGGCGATGATCGGCTTGTGGCAGACGAAGTTGCGGGTGATGCCGCCGAACGGCGCGCGGAGGTAGGCGGCGGCCATCGCCGCCTGCCCCGACTGCTGCGCCTGCGACATCGCCACCAGGTCGTTGCCCGCCGAGAACGCGCGGTCGCCGGCACCGGTGAGGATGGCGACCCAGAGCGCGTCGTCGTCGCGGAAGGCGCTCATCGCCGCGTTCAGCTCGGCCGACGTCTGCGGGTCGATGGCGTTCATCCGCTCCGGGCGGTTGATCGTCACCACCGCGATGCGGTCGCGCGTCTCGTAGATGATCTTCTCGAAGTCAGGCATGGCATCTCTCCGGGCGCTTCCCGCGTACCGTCGGTGGGCGCAAGGTAGATCGCGCGGGCAGGTGAATCCAGCGCAGAGCTCTGGACAATCGTTCACCGACGTGCAAGAATATTCTTGCGAGTGAGGGACAGGTGCCCGGGAAGATGTGGATCCCCAAATCTTTGCGAAAACAGCAGTGGCCGCCCGCTGGAGCGCATAATTCATCAAACTACCCGGTAGTATGATACGTAGACCGACGGATTGTCCGTTGCTCGCATGATAGAGGGGCGGTACACTCCGGCAGTTGATGGGGAAGACGAACGAGGGCCGGAGAGAAGGGGCAAGAGAACGCATATGGCCACAGCGACGAAGTCTCGAGCGGATTCGACCGCACCGATCCACCAGCGGATGATGCCTTGGGTCCTGGTGACCGAGATCTACTGGATGTCCTACAAGCTGCTCGAGCGCCGGTTCTACCACCTCGGCGTTTCGGCGTCGCAGGCGCGGGTGCTGGCCGTGCTGCATTTCGCCAAGGAGCCGATCAAGCCGAGCCTGGTGGCGACGCTCCTCTTCCAGGAGACCCAGAGCATCACCGGCATCCTGCACCGCATCGAGTCCCGCGGCTGGGTGCGCCGGCTGCCCGACCCCAACGACCGGCGGGCGGTCGGCCTTGAGCTCACCGACAAGGGCCGCGAGATCACGCAGGAGATCGTCGACATCGCCGAGGCGCTCTACGCGGACATGTTCGGGAACGTGCTGACGGCGAGCGAGCGGCGGCAGATCGAGGCGGCGCTCAAGAAGGTGCGCGCGCTCGGGTTCAAGCTGCCGGAGACTGACTTCAAGCTCCGGCGCGCCCAGCAGTACGCCATCTGGAAGGACTGACCCGCGCCCGCGGGCGTGTGCGCCCAGGCCGCGCGGCTAGCGCGCGGCCGGGCGCCGCGCGATCGCGTCCGCGCGTGCGATCAGCCGGCGCGCGCGCTCCGCGACCGGTGCATCGACCATCTGTCCGTCGACGCTGACGGCGCCCGCGTGGGCCGTGCGGTCGTATGCCGCGACGATCGCGCGGGCGCGCGCGACCTCGGCGTCCGACGGCGTGAAGGCGTCGTTGACCGGCCCGACCTGGTCCGGGTGCAGCACGTACTTGCCCTTGAACCCGACCGCGCGCGCGAAGCCGGTCTCCGCGACCAGGCCGTCCCGGTCGCGCACGTCCGGGTACGGCGTATCGATCGCGACGAGCCCGTTGGCCGCGGCGACCTGCACGATCTGATAGCGGAGGTAGGCGATGGCCGTGCCCTCGACGTTGCGCTCGACCTCGAGCTCCGCGCAGTAGTCTTCGGCGCCGATCGAGAGCGCGCGCACGCGGTCGGACGCCCGCGCGATCTCGTCGGCGCGCAGGAGGCCGCGCGGGCTCTCGATGATCGGGACCACCGCGACGTCGCCCGGACGCACGCCGTTCGCCAGCTCCGCCTCGCGCAGCAGGACATCGAGGTCGCGGAGGTCCTGCGGCGTCTCTGCCTTTGGCAGCACGACGGCGGCGAGTCCCGGCCGCACCACGGCGAAGAGATCGTCGCGCGTGAGGCCGGTGCGCACGCCGTTGACGCGGACGAAGGCCCGGACGGGCCGTCCGGCCGGCGTGCGGAGGGACAGCGCGTCGAGCGCGCCCCGCGCGGCCGCGCGCGCGGCCTCTTTGGCGGCGGGCAAGACGGCGTCTTCGAGGTCGAGCACAATGGCGTCGGCACCGGCATCGGCCGCCCGTGCGACCATCCGCTCGCGGTCCGCGGGCACGAAGAGCAGGGTGCGGAGGAGTGGCGCGTCGTCCAGCAGGAGGGCCTTTCCGTGCATGAGGGCGGGGCCGACCGCGGCGGCGGACCAGCCGCCGCCACGCCGAGTGTACCAGCGCGGGTCGCGGCGGTCAGCCGTCGGCCGGCCGGTGGGCGCGAAAACGTAGGGCGCACACCGATGCGCCGCCGCCGCGCGCGGCCGAGATCTACCGTAGGAGGGCGGCGACCCGGTCGCGGCGATCCCCCCGTGGCGCTTGACACCGATCCGGCGATGCGATAACAAGGAAGGCAGATTCGCCCGCCTCCAGTCGCGGCGCTTGTTCTCCCGGCGCCGAACACTGAAATCCCCCTCGAACCTCCGGCACGATTCGGCTTGCCGAGCGCCACCGTGGCCGTGCCCCAACAGGATCGTCCGAGGGCGACGCGGCTATCCAACGGGCTCAGAAGATGAAAGAACAACTGGTAGAGGTCCAACCATGGGCGCTGTAAGAGAACGACGACGCATGCCGGCCGGTGTGCCGCGCGACCTGCCGCAAGACGACGGCCCGCAAGCGCCGATGACCGCCCAGGAGCGCGAGAACGCGATCTTCACCGGCGGCATCCTGGATGTCGTCGACGACGGATATGGTTTCCTGCGCGGCGAGTCGCTGCTGCCCGGCCCGAACGATGTCTACGTGAGCCAGTCGCAGATCCGGCGGTTCGGGCTGCGGACGGGCGACTACGTGACGGGGCAGGTGCGTCCCCCGAAGGACAGCGAGAAGTACTACGGGCTGCTGCGCGTCGACAACATCAACGGCCTCGACCCGGAGGCCGCGAAGAGCCGCCCGTACTTCGAGAACCTGACGGCGATCTTCCCCAACCAGATGATCAACCTGGAGACGGAGAACACCAGCGACCTCTCCGGCCGGCTGATCAACCTGATCTCACCGATCGGCCGCGGACAGCGCGGGCTCATCGTCTCGCCGCCGAAGGCGGGCAAGACGTTCCTGCTGAAGGCGATCGCGCGCGGCGTCGCCGCGAACTATCCCGACATCCACCTGATGGTCGCGCTGATCGGCGAGCGGCCGGAGGAAGTGACCGACATGAAGCGCTCGGTGAAGGGCGAGGTCGTGGCCTCGACCTTCGACGAGCCGGTCGAGGACCACACGCGCGTCGCCGAAATGGCGCTCGACCGCGCGAAGCGCCTCGTCGAGGGCGGCACCGACGTCGTGATCCTGCTGGACAGCATCACGCGGCTGACGCGCGCCTACAACCTGGCGATGCCGCCGAGCGGGCGCACGCTGACCGGCGGTATGGACCCGGTCGCCCTCTACCCGCCGAAGCGCTTCTTCGGCGCGGCGCGCAACTGCGAGGAGGGCGGCAGCCTCACCGTCATCGCGACCTGCCTCGTCGACACCGGCAGCCGCATGGACGAGGTGATCTTCGAGGAGTTCAAGGGGACGGGCAACCAGGAGCTGCGGCTCGACCGGCGGCTCGCCGAGCGCCGCGTCTTCCCGGCGATCGACATCGCCGGCTCGAGCACGCGGCGCGAGGAGCTGCTGCTCGACGAGCCGACGCTGCGGCAGGTGTGGCTGATGCGCCGCATGATGTCGATGATCGCGTCGAACGCCAGCAACCCGTCGGAGGCGACCGAACGGCTGCTCGACCGGCTGTCGAAGACGAACAACAACGCCGAGTTCCTGATGACGCTGAGCAAGTCCGAGGTGTAGGCGGGCGCCTCCGGCGCAGGGCAGACGGCAGACAGCAGACGACAGAAGGCCCGCCGCATCGGCGGGCTTTCGTGTGGGCCCCGCGTGAGTTGGCCGCCGCGCACCAGTGCGGCCTCACCCCCGGCCTTCGGCCGCCCCTCTCCGACTGGCGGAGAGGGGGCCAGGACGCAGCGCGGCGCGCGTGACGCCGGCCTCCGCGCCTCGCACACGACAGATGGCGGCGCCGGGCTACCGCCTGATGGCGACGCTCCGATCTTCCTCTGCGCATGGCCGAAGCGCCTGCGCCGCCGGCGCTCACACGAACAGCAGGACGACCGGGACGAGGAAGATGGCGCCGAGGAAGAGGGCGAAGCCGCGCCTGCTGCCGGTGGCCCTGCCCGCGGCGGCGAGGATGACCTCGCGGAAGGGGTTGAAGGCGAACGCGAGGACGAGCAGCGACACCGTGAGCACGGCGAGCATCTCGGCGAAGATGATGGTGAAGGCGCGCGGCGCATCGAGCAGCAGCGAGACGAAGAGCTTGTCGACGAACGTGCCGACCTGCGCGCCCATGACGTACGGGATGATGTTCCTGCGCCGGACGATGCCCTTCATCGACAGCGGTACGAGGACCGTCAGCGAGACGGCGACCGAGACCGTGAGCACGGTGACCGCGACGCCGAGGACGAACATCGTGAAGCGCTGGTGGAAGAACTCGACGGCGTGCCGCACGCGCGGGCTCGTCGACTCGAGCGACGGCAGGGCGGCGTCGAAGAGCTTCAGCGAACAGACGACCGCGACGACGCCGGAGGCGAACAGCGCGAGCCGCGGCAGCAGGCCGGCGAAGAGGTCGACGACGGGCGCGTAGCCATCGTTGACGCCGCGGATGACGCCGGGCGAGCCGAAGCGTACGCCATCGAGCCAGCCGCTCCGGAGCAGCCCGAAGCCGAGCGGGATGCCGGCCGCGTAGACGAGCGCGGTGGTGATCAGGGCGACGGCGCCGATGTACAGGCCGTCGGGCGCGCGGCGGCCGCGCACGTAGTACAGGAAACCGACGAAGAGGACGATGAACGACGCGCCGAGGCGGCCGCCGCTGATCATGAAGTACGCCTCGGCGTCGCTGACGACGCCGCGGCTGAAGAGCGTCAGCGCCACCGAGGCGACGGGCGAGCCGCTGCTGAGCAGGTAGGCGCTGAGCCAGCCGAAGCCGATGTAGTTCGCCGGGCCGTGCACGCTGAGCGCATCGATGATCGGCGTCAGGCCGGCCGCGCCGCGCTTCATGAGCTGTAGCGAGAGGACGAATAGCGCGAGCGCGAAGGAGATCGAGAGCAGACGCGCGAGCACGCGGCCGCTCAGCGCGAGCTTCGGGACGTGCGGGACGGGCAGGACCAGCTCGGGCTCATC
>JAKAMA010000393.1 GCA_021813085.1 Chloroflexota bacterium
GGCAGACCAGCGAGAAGGAGCGCGCGTGGGCCGGCACGACGGGCGACGGGACGACGAGCTGCGGGCGGTGAGCATCGAACCGGACTACCTCGACCACGCCGAGGGGTCGGCGATGGTGCGCTTCGGCAACACCTGGGTGCTGTGCACGGTGAGCATGGAGGAGCGCGTGCCGCAGTTCCTGCGCGGCACGGGCTCCGGCTGGGTGACGGCGGAGTACGGCATGTTGCCGCGCTCGACCAACACGCGCACGGAGCGGGAGGCGGCGCGCGGGCGCCAGTCGGGGCGCTCGCAGGAGATCCAGCGGCTGATCGGGCGGTCGCTGCGGAGCATCGTCAACCTCGACCTGCTCGGCGAGCGGAACTTCATCGCCGACTGCGACGTGATCCGCGCCGACGGCGGCACGCGCACCGCGTCGATCACGGGCGCGTGCGTCGCGCTGGCGCAGGCGCTGCACAAGCTCGTGCGCGCCGGCACGCTCGGCTCGCTGCCGATCTCGGGGCTGGTCGCGGCGGTGAGCGCCGGTGTGGTCGAGGGCGAGGGTGTGCTGGACCTGGACTACGTGGAGGATTCCGCGGCGGCCGTCGACTTCAACGTCGTGATGACGGAGGACGGGCGGTTCGTCGAGGTGCAGGGCACGGCCGAGGGGCCGCCGTTCGAGCGGGTGATGATGGACCGGCTGCTGGCGCTGGCGGCGGGCGGCATCCGCGAGCTGCACGGGGCGCAGCGGGCGGCGCTGGCGCGGCTGGGGGTCGAGCTGGCGTAGGGACGGGAGGCGGGTCCGCGGATCCGGGGGGCGCGGCAAGCGGCGCCCCTACCGACCTAACCCCCACCCCCTCCCTGAAGGGAAGGGCCAACGAGCGTCTTGCCGTCTGTTGTCGGTTGTGAGCGCGCGCGGCGCGCTCACGCGTATTCGCCGAGGAAGGTGCCGCCGAGGACGTGGACGTGGGCGTGCACCTGGCTCTGCATCGCCTGCGTGCCGAAGTTGCTGAGGAGGCGGAAGCCGGCGGGCGAGTGCCTGTCGCCGATCTCGGCGGCGACGCGCGCGACGTGCGTCATCGCGCCGGAGGTCCAGAGCTCGCCCTGCGTCATGTGCTCCTTCGGGACGGCGAGGAGCATCACCGGCACCCAGTTCAGGCGATTCTTGAAGACGATGACGTGCTCGTCCTCGTACTGCACATCGGCGGGCTCGCGGCCAGCGATGATCTCGCAGAAGACGCAATAGTAGTCCACGATGCACAGTGTACCGGGCACGCACCATGGCGGCGGACAACAGACGACAGACAGCAGGCGCCGGAGAGCAGGCGACGTACGGAGCCCCTACCGCCCGCGTCGGGGGCGCTCCTATACTCGGGCATGGCAGACGCCCGCCCGTTCCGCGCGCTGCGCTTCGACGCGCCGCGCGTCGACCCCGCGCTCACCATCGCCCCGCCGTACGACGTGATCTCGGCCGCGGAGCAGCGCGCGCTCTACGAGCGCAGCCCGTACAACATCGTGCGCGTCGAGTACGGGGAGGAGCGCGCCGGGGACGGCGAGCGCGACAACCGCTACACGCGCGCGGCACGCGACCTCGATGCCTGGCGGCGCGGGGGCGTGCTGGTGCGGGACGCCGAGCGGGCGCTCTATCGCTACCGGCAGGAGTTCGCGTGGGCGGGCGCACGGCACGCGCGCGAGGCGTACTTCGCGGCGGTCCGGCTCGAACCGTGGGAACGCGGCGTCATCAAACCGCACGAGCACACGCTCGCCACGCCGAAGGCAGACCGCCTGCACCTGCTGCGCGCGACGCGGACGCAGGTCAGCCCCGTCTACGGCCTCTTCCGGCCAAAGCCCGGCGCGCGTTTGCCGGCGTCGTGCGATGACCAGGGCGACGCGCTCGCGGACTTCGAGGCCGACGGACAGCGGCACGTGATCTCGGCCGTGCGCGATGCCGCGGCGCTCGCGGCCTTCCGGGAGCGCATCGCGCGGTGCGACGTGTACATCGCCGACGGACACCATCGCTACGAGACGGCGCTGGCCTATCGCGACGAGGTGCGGGCGCGCGCTTCGGCGTGGACCGGCGAGGAACCGGAGGACTTCGTGCTGATGGCGCTGACGGACGCGCACGACCCGGGCCTGCTCGTGCTGCCGACGCACCGGATCGTACACGTGCGCGAGGTCACGCAGGCGCAGATCGACCGCATCGGCCGCGACTTCAGGATGGATGATGTGTCCCGAACCACCCTCGACGAGGCGCTGGCAATGCTCGGCGCCGCGGCCGAGGGCACGCGCTTCCTCGCGCTGGGCCTGCGGCCCGGCGCGAAGCACCTGCTGACGCTGCGCGACCGGGCCGGCGCCGAGGCGCTGATGCCGGCCGACCAGCCGGACGCGTGGAAGCGGCTCGACGTGAGCGTGCTGCAGTACGGGGTCTTGCGGGCGGCGTTCGGCATCGATGACGCGGCGCTCGCGGCCGGCGGCTCGGTGACGTACACGCAGGACGCGTCCGAGGCGGCGCGGGCCGTCGAGACGGGCGCGGCGGCGGCGTTCCTGCTGAACGCGACGCCCGTCGACCAGGTGCTGGCGGTCGCCGACGCGGGCGCGCGCATGCCGC
>JAKAMA010000043.1 GCA_021813085.1 Chloroflexota bacterium
GTGGGTAAAGCCCTTGCTTTCCTCGCCGCCCACCAGGTTCTCGCGCGGCACCCGGCAGTCCTCGAACACGATGTCCGCCGTCGGCACGCCGCGGACGCCCATCTTGCGGTCCTGGCCGGCGACGCGGAACCCCGGCGACTTCGTCTCGACGATGAAGGCGGAGATACCCTTCGGCCCCGGTGTACCGTTGGTCCGCGCGAAGGCGATCACGTAGTCGGCGACCGTGCCGCCGGAGATGTACATCTTCTCGCCGTTGAGCACGTAGTCGTCGCCGTCGCGCACGGCGCGCGTCTCGAGGTTCGCCGCGTCTGAGCCGTGGTCCGGCTCGGTCAGGCAGAACGCGCCCTTGATCGAACCCGAGGCGATGCCCTCGCCGATCCACCGCTTCTGCCGCTCGTCGCCGCCGATCATCACCGGCTGCGAGGGCAGCGCCGAGAGCAGCAGCATCAGCCCGGATGCGCAGCAGTACTTCGCCGCCTCCTCGACGGCCAGGGCCAGCGAGAGCATGCCGGAGCCGCTGCCGCCGTAGGCCCGCGGGATCGTCAGCCCGGTCAGGCCGGTCTCCTTGAACGCCGCGAAGATGTCGTGCGGGTACTCCTGCGTCTCGTCGATCTCGGCGGCGCGCGGGGCGATCTTCTCCTTCGCGATGCGGCGCGCCGTCTCCTGGATCAGGCGATGCTCTTCGGAGAGTGTGAAGTCCATGACGGCCTCGCGTGCTGCTGGATGGATGACACCGAGAGCGTAGCGGCTGCGCGAAGCTAGAACCAAGCACCGAGAACCCGGAGCGTGACGCCGCCTATGGCGTCGCCGGCGCCGCCCACAGCACCTGCTCGTGCGCGGCCTCGAAGCCCAGGCGTTCGAAGACGGCGCGTGCGTCCCCGTCGGCGGCCGTGCGGAGCCCGACGAGGTCGCAGCCGGCAGCCGCGGCATCGCCGAGCGCGCGCGCCATCAGCGTCGCCTGTACGCGGCGCCGGCGATGCGCCTTCAGCGTCGCGACGCCGTAGACGCCGGCGGTGCCGCCTTCGCACAGCAGGTGCAGCGTGGCCGCAGGCTCGCCGCGCAGGTACGCGAGGTAGAACGTGTGCCAGGGCTCGCTCAGGCTGCTCACCATCGCCAGACGGACCATCCGCCGCAGCCACGCCGGCGCGGATGGCGCGGCGACGATGTCTCGCACGGCGAGCGTATCCTCCCCCGTCGCCACGCGTACCTCGACCTCGGGATTCGTACGGATCGCCGACACCTGCCCGCGGAACGCCATCGCCAGGCTCCGTCCGAGCACCCGCAACCCGCGTCCGGCGAGCGCCTTCTCGATGCCGCGCGGGCGGTCGAGCGGCGTCAGGCGCACGGCTGCCGTGCGGTCGTAGGCGCGCAGCAGCGAGAAGCCGATGTCGAGCAGGGCGTCGAGGCGGCGCCCGTCCGTCGTGAAGCTCTCGATGCAGTTGAGGTCCTCGGTCGGCGCGTCAGACGTCAGCGCGAGCGCGCCGCCGAGGTCGAGGTACTCGCCCCAGTGCGTGGCGCGCCGCAGCCGCTCGTTGTTGAGGATGCGCAGGGAGACCGCCGGGTCGAACGCCATGGGGTGAGTGTAGCGGCCTTCCGACACGGCAGCGGCGCGGCCAATCGCCGCCGGGCCGGCGGTCGTACAGACACTTGACGCGGCCGCGGCGCGGGTAGATAATTGGCCCCGTCAAACTAAAACTTCATGAAATGGAGGCCCCCACGATGTCAACCGCCACCAAGGTCAAGTGGAGCCTGAAGGGCGACGCGCTGGGCGCGTGTAGCTGCGACTGGGGCTGCCCCTGCAACTTCGACGCGCCGCCATCGAAGGGCTGGTGCGAAGGGGGGTACAGCTTTCACATCAACCAGGGACGTCACGGCGACACGAAGCTCGACGGGCTCACCATCGGCTTCTTCATCCACGCGCCGGGCGCGCTCCACCAGGGAAACGTCACCGGCTACCTGCTCGTCGACGAGAAGGCGACGCCTGAGCAGCGGGCAGCGATCGGTCAGATCTTCGGCGGCGCGGCCGGTGGCCCGTTTGGGGCACTGGCAGGCCTGCTTGTGAAGGTGATCGGCCCGGAGTTCGTGCCCGTCGACTGGCATCTCGATGGGCCGAAGAGCTACGCACGCTTCGGCGACCGGGCAGAGATGCGGCTGGCGGTGATCAAGAACCCGGTGACGGGTGCGGAGAGCGGGTTCACGCTGAAGATGACGAACGGGCTGCTCACAAATCAGGCGGAGATCATGGCCTCGTCCGTGTTGCGCATCAGACACCCGGAGCTGTCGTACGACCACTCGGGCCAGTACGGCGAGACGTTCAAGTTCGACTACGCGGGCGAGGGTTGACCGGGATCCGCGGGCGCAGGTGAGGCGCGCGGGCGCACGGCTCGCGCGACCATTCGGCAAGTGCGGGACGAAACGATGACGACAGCCGCTACCAACTACCCGCTGCCGCGCGAGCGGAACCTCATCCTGGCGGCGCTGCTCGCGCTGTCCACTGCCGCCTGGGTCACGCTGCTCTGGCAATGGTCGATGTCCGGCGACGCCATGGGCCTGACGATGGGCATGGCGGCGCCCCTCTTCCTCGCCATCTGGGTCGTGATGATGGTCGCGATGATGTTCCCGACGGCCGCGCCGATGATCCTGATGTTCGCGCGCGTGCAGGCGGGCAGGCGCGCCCGCGGCCAGCTCTTCGTACCGGTCTGGGTATTCGTCGCCGCGTACCTCGTCGTCTGGACGGCGTTCGGCGCCCTCGCCTATCCGGCGGCGCTCGGCGCCCAGGCGCTGGCGGAGCGCAGCATGTGGCTGATGGACAATGCCGCGCGCATCGGCGGCGGCGTGCTGGTCATCGCCGGCGTGTATCAGGTGACGCCGCTGAAGCGCGCCTGCCTCTCGAAGTGCCGCACGCCCATGACCTTCGTCATGACGTCGTGGCGCGACGGGGCGGCCGGCGCCTTCCGCATGGGCATCGAGCACGGCGCCTACTGCCTGGGCTGCTGCTGGCTGCTCTTCGTGATCCTCTTCCCGCTCGGCGTGATGAACGTCGCCGCGATGGCACTGATCACCGTACTGATCTTCGCCGAGAAGTCGCTGCCCCTGGGCCGCCAGGCGGCGACGCTGGCCGCGGCCGGGCTCGTCGCCTACGGCGCGTTCGCGATCGCGGTGCCGGCGGCGCTGCCGACGATGATGTGAGCGCACGACGGTCAGCATCCGGCGGTCGGCGTCCGTGCGCCGGCGAGCGCCGGTCTCAAGATTCGCGGATCCATCTCCACCGGCGCCCACGTGAGCATCCTGACGGCTGACCCCGACCGCTACCCGGTGAGCTCGGCCGGCTCGGCCTTCTCCAGCTCGAAGGCGCGGTGCAGGGCGCGCACGGCGTCGGCGACGCGTTCCTCCGGCACGATGCAGGTGATGCGGATCTCGCTGGTGGAGATGATCTCGATGTTGATGCCGGCATCGGACAGCGCCTTGAACATGCGCGCGGCGTAGCCGGGAGCACTCTGGATCCCCGTGCCGACGATGCTCACCTTCCCCATCCGCTCGTCGGCGATGACCTCCGCAGCGCCGATCTGCTCGGCCACGACGCGGACGTGCGTCAGCGCACGCGGCAGGTCGCCCTTCGCGAGCGTGAAGGTGATGTCGGTGAGCTGCTCCTCGCTGGCGTTCTGCACGATGGTGTCGACGGACAGCCGCGCGTCGGCGAGCGGCGCGAAGATCTCCGCCGCGATCCCCGGCCGGTCCGGGACGTGGCGGACGGTGATCTTCGCCACGTCGAGGTCATGCGCGATGCCGCGGACGCGGTTGAAGCCTTCCATATCGACGCCTCCGTGAATCAGCGTACCGGGCTCCTCGCTGAAGCTCGACGCCACAAGGATGGGGATGTTGTAGACGGAGCCAAGCTCGACGGCGCGCGGCGCCATCACCTTCGCTCCCTTGCTTGCGAGCTCGAGCATCTCCTCGTACGTGATGTCCTTGAGTTTGCGCGCCTCGGGTACGACGCGCGGGTCGGCGGTGTAGACGCCGTCCACGTCCGTAAAGATCTCGCACTGCGCGCCGAGCGCGGCGGCGAAGGCGACGGCGGTCGTGTCGGAGCCGCCGCGCCCGATGGTCGCGACATCCATCGTCTCGGTCAGGCCCTGGAAGCCGGCGACGATGACGACGCGCCCGCGCTCCACCTCCTCGCGCACGCGCTGCGGCTCGATCGCCAGGATGCGCGCGTTGCGGTGCACCGAGTCGGTACGCATGCCGGCCTGCGCGCCGGACAGGCTGATGGCATCGACGCCGATCGCGTGCAGCGCCATCACCATCAGCGCGCTGGACTGCGTCTCGCCGGTGCTCAGCAGCACGTCCATCTCGCGCGCGTGCGGGCGGTCGGCGATCTGATGTGCGAGGGCGATCAGCTCGTCGGTCGTGTCGCCCATCGCCGAGACGACCGCGACCACGCTGTCGCCGCTCGCGGCACGCCGCTTGATGCGCGTGGCGACGTGCTTGATGCGCTCGGCGGTGGCCACGGACGTGCCGCCGTACTTCTGTACGACCAGTGCCATCTCGCTCCCCGGTGTGCTGCGCGATTTGGTTCGGGTGAAGCGCCGTGATCGTAGCGAATCGCCGGGTCTGGCGCATCGCGGTCCGCAGGCTGCGTTCACGGCCTCCGTCCTGCGACCAGCGACGATCCGTTACGCTCAGGCGTGGCGTTCGAGCGGTACTTCGAGGCGGTCGACTACCTCCAGCGGCGGCTCTGGCATGAGCTGCCGATCGTGCCCGTCGAGCGCGCGCTCCAGGGACGGGTGCGGGCATTGCTGGCGCACTTCGGCGACCCGCACATGCGGTTCCCGGTCCTGCACGTCGGCGGCAGCGCCGGCAAAGGCTCGACCTCGACCATCGCGGCATCGATCCTGCGGGCTGCGGGCTTGCGCACCGGGCTCTACACATCACCGCACCTCCAGACGTTCATCGAGCGCATCAGCGTCGATGGGCGGCTGATCGCGCCCGGCGAGTTCGCCGATCTCGTGCTCGGGCTCGACCCGCTGGTGCGGCGGATGCACGTGGAGGTGCTCGACGGCGCCGGCTTCGGCCGGCCGTCGCTCGTCGAGGTGGCGTTCGCCACCGGCATGAAGCACTTCGCCGATGAGCGCTGCGATGCGGCGGTCATCGAGGTCGGCCTCGGTGGCCGCACCGACTGCACGAACGTGTTTGACGCGAAGGCGGTCACGGTGCTCACAAACGTGGACTACGAGCACCGCGAGCGCCTGGGCTGGTCGCTGCCGGCAATCGCGCGCGAGAAGGTGGCGACCATCCGTGGAGGTGAGACCGTGGTCACGGGCGCCCGGCGAGCGGAGGTGCTGCCGATTATCGCCGCGCGCTGCGCGGAGCGCGGCTCGGCGCTCTGGCGCCTCGGCCACGAGATCCGGGCGCGCGCCCGGTGCACGGATGCGGTCGGCAGCGTGTTCGACCTGCGGACGCCGCTGGGGTCGTTCGCATCGCTGCGGCTGCCGCTCGCGGGCGCGCACCAGGTGTCGAACGCGGCGCTCGCCGTGGCGTCGGCACAGCAGCTCGGCGCGGCCGCCGGGCGCGACGTAACGGAAGCGCACGTGCGCGAGGGGCTGGCGAGCGTGCGCCTGAGCGGACGGCTGGAGCTGATGTCCGAGGCGCCGCGCGTACTGCTCGACTCCGCGCACAACCCGATCGAGGTGCGCCGGCTCGCGCAGGCGCTCCGCAGCCACGAGCTGCGGCCCGCGGGCGGGCGGCGGGCGCCGCGGCTGCACCTCGTCGTGGGCATCCTGGCCGACAAGGATCAGCCGCTGATGGTGCGCGCGCTTGCCGCCGTCGCCGACCGCGTCGTCGTCACGCAGCCGCCGCTCGAGGAGCGCGCCGGCGACCCGGAGCACATGCTGGAGCTGTTCCGCCGCGCGCTTGGCGAGCGGCATGTGCGCTTCGAGCCCGCGCCCGAGCGCGCGCTCGACCTCGCGCTTTCGGCCGCGGCCGCGCGCGACGTGGTCTGTGTGACCGGCTCGATGTTCCTCGTAGGCGCGCTGCGCGCGCGCTGGGTGCCGGAGCGCGCCATCCTGCGGCGCCGGACGGCGGTGACGTAGCGGGAGCAGCGCGTCTTGCCAGCCGGTAGAACCGACTGCGCACGTCCTGTATGCTCGCCAGCATGACCGGCACCGCCGTCACCGCTGTGCTGCTGATCTCCTGTCGCGACCAGAAGGGGCTGGTCGCGGCGGTGTCCGACTTCCTCTACCGCAACGACGGCAACATCACCCACGCGGACCAGCACACCGACCCGCGGGAGGGCGTCTTCCTGCAGCGCGTCGAGTGGGAGCTGGCGGGGTTCCGCGTGCCGCGCGACGGCATCGCCGAGGCGTTCCGCCCGCTCGCCGAGCGCTTCGGCATGACCTGGAGCCTGCACTTCTCGGACGCCGTGCCGCGCGTCGCCATCCTCGTCTCGAAACTGCCGCACTGCCTGTACGACCTGCTGGCGCGCTGGCGGCTCGGCGAGATGCGGGCGGAGGTGCCGTGCATCATCAGCAACCACGACGACGCCCGGCCGATCGCGGAGAGCTTCGGTGTGTCCTACCACTACCTGCCCGTGACGGCAGCGACGAAGGTCGAGCAGGAAGCCCGCATCGTGCAGCTTGTCGAGCGGGAGCGCATCGAGCTGATCGTGCTCGCGCGCTACATGCAGGTGCTCAGCGCGGGGTTCACGGGGCGCTTCCGCCACCGCATCATCAACATCCACCACTCATTCCTGCCGGCGTTCGCGGGCGCGCGGCCGTACCACCAGGCGCACGAGCGCGGCGTGAAGGTGATCGGCGCGACGGCGCACTACGCGACGCCGGAGCTGGACCAGGGGCCGATCATCGTGCAGGAGGTCGCCCGCGTCAGCCATCGCGACGCGGTCGAGGACCTGGTACGCATCGGGCGCGATCTGGAAAAGGTCGTCCTCGCGCGCGCCGTCGACCTGCACCTGCGGCACCGCGTGATCGTCTATGGCAACAAGACCGCCGTCTTCGACTGACGCCGGGCCGGCTATGACTCGATGCGCGGCCTGGGCTCCGCGAGCTGCGACGCCGATGTCGCCACCACCTCCTGCGGCTGCATGCGCCGCCGTAGCGTCTCATCCGCCTTGCGGTCGTCGATGAAGAACGAGAGCGCGAAGGGGATCAGCAGGAACAGGAACGCGACGAAGAAGGCGTCGTGATACCCCATCACGGCCGCCTGCGGGCCGGTGCCGTGGAAGTGCGTGCGGTTGATCGAGATGGTGACGATGAGCGCGACGCCGAATGACGCGGCGACCTGGCGCAAGGTGTTGTAGATCGATGATGCCGGCCCTTGCTTCGAGCTTTCGAGCGGCCCGTAGATAAGCGTCTGCGACGCGACGATGGCGAATGCGAACGGGAGGCCGCGGACGACGAGCAGCAGCATGACCCACCACCAGGGGCTGTCGAGCTGGAGCGTGAGGAACGGCAACATCAGCAGCGCGGCGAACCCGAAGCCGCCGATCAGCATCCGGCGCGGGCCGATGCGCCCGTACAGCCGGCTCGCCAGCGGCAGCGAGAGCGCCGTGCCGAGCGCGCTCGGCGCCTGGATCAGCCCTGCCTGCAGCGGCGAGTACCCCTGCAACTCCTGCAGGAACAGGGTCAGCAGCAGAATGAAGCCGCCGAAGGCGCCGAACGCCGGCATCATCATCAGGTTGCCGGATGTGAACAACCAGCGCTTGAACAGGCGCAGGTCGAGGATCGGGAACTTCACGCGAAACTCGACCAGCGCGAAGACCACCATCAGCGCGAGGCCGCCGATCGCGAAGCCGATGACCCTCGCCGAGCCCCAGCCGGCCGTCGCCGCCTCGGAGAACGCGTAGAGCATCATCGCAGCGCCGGCGCCGCCGATGATCAGCCCTGCAAGGTCGAAACCCCGCTGCGCGTACTCCTCCTTGTGCTCGCGCAGCACGCGCAGGCCGACGAGGAAGCCCGTGATGCCGATCGGGAGATTGATGTAGAAGATCCAGCGCCAGCTCACGTACTCGACGAGGTAGCCGCCGAGTACCGGCCCGATCGTCGGCGCCAGTACCACGGGGATCGAGATGATCGCCGACGCCTTCGCACGCTCGACGCCGGGAAACTCGCGCGAGAGCATCGCCGTGCCGACGGGCGTCATCATGCCGCCGCCGATGCCCTGCACGAACCGGAACGCCACGAGTTCAGGGAGCGAGTGCGCCTGCCCGCAGGCGGCCGACCCGGTGATGAAGATCGCCATCGCCAGCAGGAAGGTCTTCTTCGTCCCGAAGCGGTCGGAGAGGAAGCCGGCCGCCGGGATGAACACCGCGAGGCTCAGCAGATACCCGGTGATCGTCCATTCGACCGCGGACGTGCTGGCGTGGAAGTCCTGGCTGAGCTTCGGGATCGCCACGTTGACGACGGTCGTGTCCATCATGTCCATGAACAGACCGAAGACGAACACCATCGCGACGAGGTACTTGTACGGGACGTCCGCGAGCCTCGTCAGACGCACTGCCAGGCGCTCCTTCATGCTCCTGCCGGCTGCCGCGGGATCACCTCTTGCACAGACATTGATGCAGACCGGGACGGCTGGCGCCAGCGGGAGATCGTACAGCGCCGTACGCCTGCGCATGCGCCGCCGGAAGCCCGCGGCGCGCACAATGGCAGAGGCCGCGCGAACGCGGCCTCACTCACCAGCTATGCCCGCGAGGAGCGTACGCTCAGCAGGCCGCGTTCCCTTCGAAGATCATCGTGTAGTACACCTTGCCATCGGCGGCCTTCGCCACGCCGGTGCCGAAGCGGGTGAAGTGGCAGTTGAGGATGTTCTCGAGATGGGGCGGGCTGTTCTCCCACATCTGCACCGCGACATCGGCGGTCTGCGCCCAGCCCCAGGTGTTCCAGGCGATGTTTTCCCCGGCATACGCGTGCGTGACGCCGTTGCGGTCCATCAGGCAGACGTAGTTGCAGCCGTCCGGCGGGTAGTGGCTGAAGTAGTTGTTCGCCGCCATGTCCTGGCTGCGGATGCGGGCGATGGCGACAAGCTGCGCGTCCGGCCGCAGCGCCGGCAGGCCGTGCTGCTGGCGGATGGCGTTGATGCCGGTATACGTGCGGAGCTCCGCGTTCGCCTCCGGGGTGCACGCTGTGAAGAGCGCGATGCCGGCGAGCGCGAGCAGCGCGACGAGCGGCAGTGCCAGCCTCGTGCGGGTGATGCGAATCTGGTTCATGCTACCGACTCCCTCTACCGTCAGAGTCGGCGCGAGTCCAGAAATCTGAGGCCTCCTCCAAGGGTTCCCGGCGGCGCGCCCCCGCCCCCGCCGGGGTGGCGGCGTCGCAGGCTGGGCGCAAGCCGGTATCGGGGACCATGCGGTCTGACATCCTTGCCCTGGCGGCGCCGGCGTCCGCCTGCTCCGAACGCTCTAACCGCCGGGCAGGAGAGAAAGTGACGCCCTCTCACGCCGAACCGGGCATTCCTGACCGGTGGTGACCCGGCGCCCGCAGCCCGACGAGGGGCGGCCCGTCCCGCGCACGGCGTCCGCCTCGGCACGCCTGCGGGCCCGGGCCGGAGCCGATACCCTGACGCCGCGCGCGATGCGCCTGAGAGGGGGTGATGCCGCGTGACACGAGAAGAAGTCCGGCTGACGAGCCTGGCGTCCTGCGCCGGTTGAGCCGGCAAGGCGGGCATTGCCACGCTGGCGCAGGTGCTGCGCCCCATCACGGAGACGTTCGCCGCATCCGCCTTCCCCGACCTGCTCGTCGGGATCGAAGGGCCGGACGACGCGGCCGTCTACCGTCTGACGGACGAGATCGCCATCGTCCAGACGGTGGACTTCTTTCCGCCTGTCGTCGACGACCCGCGACAGTTCGGCGGCATCGCCGCGGCCAACGCCATGAGCGACGTCTACGCCATGGGCGGTGAGGTGCTGCTGGCGCTGAACATCGCCGCCTTCCCGGAGGATCTCGATCCCGCAGTGATCGCGCGCGTCTTCCACGGCGGCGCCGAGAAGGTCGCCGAGGCGGGCGGCGTCATCGCCGGCGGCCACACGCTGTACGATGCCGAGCCGAAGTACGGCCTCGCCGTCACCGGCGTGGTCCACCCGGACCGCGTCATCGCCAAGGCCGGCGCGCGTGCGGGCGATGCGCTCGTGCTCACGAAGCCGCTGGGGACGGGCATCGTGCTGACGGCCGCGCGCGACGGCCGCGACCCTGCGGGACACGCCGCCGCCGCGGTCGTGAGCATGCTCGCGCTCAACCGCCACGCCTCCCACCTCGCACGCGACGCGGGGGCGCACGCGATGACCGACGTGACCGGCTTCGGGCTGCTGGGCCACGCGGACGAGGTCGCCGCCCGCAGCGATGTGCGCATCGTCATCGATGCGGCGCGCGTGCCGGCGCTGCCGGGGGCACTCGCGTACGCCGCCCTGGGCATCGTGACGGGCGGCGCCGCGCGCAACCGCGACGGCCTCGCGGACCGCGTGCGGCTGCCGGCGGGGCTCGATGCGGCGGTCGCGCACCTGCTCTTCGACCCGCAGACGTCGGGCGGGCTGCTCGTCGCGCTCGCGCCGCCCGCCGCGCGGGCGATGGTGCGGCGGCTGCACGACGACGGGCTGCCGGGCGCCGTCGTCGGGCGCGTGGAGGCGGGCGCGGGCGTGGTGGTCGAGTAGCACCGCCTGCATCTTGGCGATGCTCGCCGAAGCACGCGCATGCGCGCGCGCTGTGCGACCGCTTGCCGCCCGACCCCTGGATTCGCTACACATAGGGAGCATCCGCGCGCCCCAGGATTCCGATTTGAACACCCTGTTCGCCTCGTTTGAGATGAGCCCGCTCGCCAAGGTGGGCGGCCTTGGCGACGTCGCGGGCTCGCTTCCACGCGCCCTGCGCGCCCGCGGTGCCGACGTGCGGGTCGCGATGCCGATGCACGGCGCCATCGACCGCAAGAAGCTCGATGCCGAGCACCTGCTCTCCGACGTGCGCGTCCCGTGGGCGAGCGGCGACCAGCGCGTCGACGTGTGGTACACGAAGGTGCGAGGGGTGCCGGTGTACCTCGTGCAGGACGAACACTACTTCGAGCGGCCAAAGGTGTACGGCTATGACGACGACCTCGACCGCACGCTGTTCTTCTGCGACGCCCTGCTCGCGAGCGCGCACCACCTCGGGTTTCGTCCCGACGTCGTGCACGCGCAGGACTGGCACGCGGCCATGCTGCTCTCCCGCCTGTCCGCGATGGCGCA
>JAKAMA010000394.1 GCA_021813085.1 Chloroflexota bacterium
CGCGGTCTTCGTGGCGGCGGGGGCGCTGCTCGCGCTTGGCGCAGCGGCGGTCGGCGTGCCGTTACTGCTGGGGCACGGCCGCCCTGGCCCGGTGCAGTAGCGCCCTGCGCGGCGTCACCGACGCCGACCGGGCGCACGCAGAGGCTGGACGCGCAGATGCTGGACGCGCTGGCTAGACTGGGTGGAGCGCAGCAGCCCGATCCGGAGTCGGGCGGCGTGGTGGAGGCGGAGGGAAGCCAATGCGTGTCCGCGCGGCTGTGGTTGCGGTGGCCCTCCTGACGTCGGTCGCCGCGTGCGGCGGGTCGGCCGCCTCTCCGAGCCCGTCCGCTCCGTCGTCTCAGGCGCTCCCGTCGGCCGCGCCGGCGTCGGTGGCACCGCCGGTCCAGGCGACGCCGACGCCGGTCCCGTCGGTGGCGCCGGCCACGGGCAGCAGAACGTACACCGTCAAGAAGGGCGACACCCTGTGGGCCATTGCCCAGCGTTACAAGGTCACGGTCAAGGCGCTGGAAGCCGCCAACCCGTCGCTCAAGGATCCCAACGTGCTGAAGATCGGGCAGAAGCTGGTGATCCCGGCGCCGTGACCGACGACGGCGTCCAGAGCCCGTCGCGCGACGACGCGTGGCGACTGCTCTGCGAGTGGACGGCCAGCGACGCGCTGCGACGGCACGGGCTGGCCGTCGAGGCGTGTGTCGCCTGGTATGGTGCCCAACGGTTCGGGATCACCGGGCGCGCGCTCGAGATGTGGCGGGCAGCGGGCCTCCTTCACGATTTCGACTACGAGCGCTATCCCGAGACGCATCCGCTCCGCGGTGCCGACGCGCTGCGCCTTCTCGGCTATCCGGATGAGGTGGTGGAGGCTGTGCTCGGCCACGGCGATCACACCGGCGTGCCACGCACGAGTCTCCTGGCGAAGACCGTGTATGCCTGCGACGAGATGAGTGGCTTCGTGATCGCGGTGGCCTACGTGCGGCCGAACCGGAGCCTTGACGAGGTCGATGCGCGCGCCGTCGAGAAGAAGATGCGCGATCGGGGGTTTGCTCGCCAGGTGCCGCGCGACCAGTTGATCCGGGGCGCGGACGAGCTCGGCGTGCCGTTCCCCGAACACGTGGCGAACGTCGTCGAGGGGCTCAAGACGGTGCGGGAGGTACTTGGGCTGTGAGTGGGGAGGGCATCGTAGCGGTCCCCATGGCAGGGGAGCGGAAGGGCGCGGCGGGGACCCCGCAGTCGCGGTGGGTGCATGTGAACCGGCGCGTGGCGGCGCCGCCGGCGCGGGTCTTCACGGCCTGGACGGCGCCGGCGGAGCTCGTGTGCTGGTTCCCCTTCGCGGTCGAAGGATCGCTCGAACCGGGTGCGCGTGCCGTGCTGCAGTGGCCGGATCGCGCGACTTGGTGGGAGATGATCCGGATCGTCCCGGGCCGGGAGCTCTCGTTCCGCTGGCCGTGGCTCGCGGACGACTCGTGGCGGACCGTCGTGACGGTGCGGCTGCACACCGAGCGTGAGGGGACGCTCGTGTCGCTCGAAGATGGGCCGTTCGACGTGGCCGAACCGGCGCTCCTTGACGCGTACGCCGAGGCGACGGGAGGCTGGACGGAGGCGCTCGCGCAGCTCCGAGCGTACCTGGACTTCGGGATCGACCTGCGGGTGCACTGAGTGGGCAGACGTCCGCCACGCTGGGCCGCCCAGGCGCGCACCGTGACGTCTCTCAGGGGGCCCGCAGTTCCGCGTCGCTGAACGTCTCCCGCAGGAACGGCGACGGTGCGTCCGGATCGTAGACCAGCGTCAGCGACCGCCGGGCGCGCGTCCACGCCACGTAGGCGAGCCGGCGCTCCTCCTCGAGCGTGCGCGCCGGGCAGTCCGACTCCGCGATGCTCCGCGCGCTCGGGAAGCGGCCCTCGTCCAGACCCACCACCGCGACGTGGTCGAACTCCAGCCCCTTGGTCGCGTGGGCGGTCGCGAGCAGCAACGGCGCGTCTTCGCGGCGGATCGCCGCCCGCCTGGCGCGCGCATCGGCGACGGCGCGCGCGAGCGCGGCGGCGTTGCGGTGTCCGGGTGCCCAAGCGAGCAGCGCCGTCGCCGCCTGAAGGCGGTCAGGGCCGACGGCTGCGCGGGCGAGCAGGAGCCGCTCGAGCAGCGCCGCGGCGCGGGGGTCCGCGGCCGCTCCCAGCACGTCATCGACCGCGGGGTCGTCGAGCACGAGGCCGTCGTCGTCGGCGCGGTAGGGGATCCCGAACTCGAGCGCCACCGCCGCGTAGGGCGCAAGCTCGGTGTTGGTCCTGGCCAGGACCGCCCGCATCTCACCGGGTGGCGCGGGCCACTCGCGCAGGAGGCGGCGGGCGCGTGCAACATCGTCGCCCGGGTCCGGGAGGAGGAAAAGATGCCCCGCCGTCGATCGCCCCGGCCGGATCGTCTTGGCGAAGCGCTCTGCGTTGCGCTCGACCAGACGGACGGCCCGCTCGGTGACGGCCGGTGGGCACCGATAGTTGGTGACGAGATCGACGCGCCGCAGGCCGGGGAGCGCCGCCGCGAGGTCCAGGACGCGGCGCACGTCGGCCAGGCGCCAGGCGTAGATG
>JAKAMA010000395.1 GCA_021813085.1 Chloroflexota bacterium
GACTACGCGACGCTCTACCGCGACGCCGTGCAGCGCAGCAACGGCCTGGCGCCGATCAAGCCGCGCAAGGGCCGTTCGGCGACGACCGTGTCACGTGGATTGCTCGCCACGGAGAAGGGGCGCTAGCCCGGATATCTCACGAGCGGGATTGTTAACAGCGGGTCCGAGTGGTATAAGGTGTTTGTCGAGAACGACCTACACACCACTCAGAACCCGCTGTTATGACTACAGAGTGTACGGCAGGGGCGCTGCGGTTTCAAGCGGTGGCGCGGCGCACGGTGCAGGCGCGGTTTGATGGCGGCACGCTGACGTCGGACGGCGGCGCGGTGCTGCTCCGCGAGGTGGATCGCGCGACGGGCATCCTGGCGCAGTTCGCCGCCTGCTTTCGCGACCATCGCGATCCGACGCGGATCACGCACCCCGTGGCCGCCCTCGTCCGGCAGCGGGTGTATGGCCTCGCCCTGGGCTACGAAGATCTGAACGATCACGAGCAGTTGCGGCACGATCCGCTCTTTGCGGTGCTCGCGGAGGCGGCGGAGCTCACGGCGCCGCTCGCGGGCAAGAGCACGCTGAACCGTCTGGAACTGAGCGCGGCCACGGTCGACGAGGCGGAGCGCTACAAGAAGATCGTGGTCGATCACGGCGCCGTCGACCGGATGCTGGTGGACGTGTTCCTCCAGGCGCACGCGGCGGCGCCACCGGCGGAGATCGTGCTCGACCTGGATGCCACGGACGATCCGGTGCACGGCGCGCAGGAGGGGCGCTTCTTTCATGGCTACTACGGGTGCTACTGCTACCTCCCGCTCTACATCTTCGCCGGCGAGCATCTGCTGTGTGCCCGGCTCCGGCCGGCGAACATCGACGCGAGTGCAGGCGCCGTGGACGAGGTGGACCGCCTCGTCGCGCAGATTCGCGCGGCGTGGCCGACGGTCCGGATCACGCTGCGCGCGGATAGCGGCTTCTGCCGCGACGCGCTGATGACGTGGGCGGAAGCCCACGCCGTCGACTTCGTCCTTGGGCTCGCGAAGAACGAGCGCCTGCTCGCGCTCATTCCTACGGAACTGGCGGAGGCCGCCGCGCGATGCGCCGCGACGGGCGCGCCGGCGCGCGTCTTTGCGGAGCGCACGTATCAGACGCACGACAGCTGGACGCGCGCGCGGCGCGTGGTGGCGAAAGCCGAGCAGCTGACCGGTGGCGCGGACGGGAAGAGCAATCCACGGTTTGTGGTGACCTCCCTGGCCGTCGCTGCCGTGGATGCCCGCACGCTCTACGAGGACGTGTACTGTGCGCGTGGCGAGATGGAGAACCGGATCAAGGAACAACAGCTCATGCTCTTTGCCGACCGGACCAGTGCGGCCACCCGGCGCGCCAATCAGCTCCGGCTCTACTTCTCCTCGGTCGCGTATCTCCTGCTCCACGCGCTGCGCCGGCTGGCGCTCGTGGGCACTACGCTGGCGCACGCGCAGTGCCAGACGATCCGGCTCACCCTGCTCAAGATCGGCGCGCGCATCCGGATCACGGTCCGGCACGTCTGGCTCGCGCTCGCCACGGGCTGTCCGTCCGCCGCCCTGTTTGCGCGCGTCCACGCGACGCTCCGACGATGCTGAGCCACTGATCGGCGTCGATCACACGCCGCCACGCTCGCCGCGCCCTCGCGAGCGGCACCTGGCGTCGCCGTCGGTCCCGAAAATGTCACGCCGACCCCTCGAACGCCCGTCACACCGCCTGCTGGGCGCGCCACGAGCCCGTCCGCGGCCTCCGCACGCTGAACCGAGCGCTTGCTTACCCCGCAATTCACACGTCGTGAGAATTCCGGGCTAGGACCCGGGCCTACAGCGTGACGAACTGCCGGCGCGCGGAATGCCCCACCAGCGCCTCGACCGACAGGCCGTCCGCGGCATAGGCACCGGCATAGAAGTTCCGCGTCAGGAGCTCGTCGTCGCCGAACCCGTACTCGTAGTGGTAGCCACCGACTTCGCAGACGCGCAGGCGCATGGCGAGGGTCTCGAGCCGCGACAGGGAGAGGGCGCGATCCGGCAGGGCGATGATATCGGCCCGCCCGGCGTGCCCTGAGGATTCGCGCGCCAGCCCGAGCACGTCACGCCGGAAGCGGCGATCGCGCGCGAAGGCGGTGAGCAGCGTCCGCCAGAGTTCGGCGAAGCGCGCGTCGGTGAAGTGCGCCCAGCTGGCGATGTGCACGCGCGAGTGATCGGCCGACTTGAGGCTGAGCTTCACTTCCTCGATCTCCAGCCAGCGCGCCATCGTGTCCTGCGAGATGCGATCGTGGACCGTGGCGCCCGGCTTCGCGTTGCCGTTGCCCTGATGGACGGCGCTCCCCTCGTAGGCCAGCAGTTCGGAGGTGAGCAGGATCATGACCTTCTCATGGCGGCCGAGCAACGTGACGAGGACCGGACGGAGCCAGGTGGCATCGATGGCGGCCGCATTGGCGGGGATGCTGACAACGCACTGACCGACGGGCGCGGCCGAGAGCGGCGGCGCGGTGCGGGACGGAGTGGCGAGTACCCAGGTAGGCTGATGCATCGCGGGCGGGGACGGTGACAGGCCGCC
>JAKAMA010000396.1 GCA_021813085.1 Chloroflexota bacterium
GGGGGCGGCGTGGCCGGCGCGGCCGGGGTCGGCGCCTCCCCGGCCGTCGGGGGTGGCGTGGCCTGCGCCGCCGCGGGCGCGGTCTCCGGTTTCTTCAGCGGCTTGTCGAACGCGACCGGCAGCCCCCGCATCGGGTCACCTTCGAAGCCGGCCTCGACCTTCTCCAGCCGAGCCTGGCTCGACCCCTCGCCGACCTCGGTGACGACGAACGAGGCGATGACGGTCGGTTCCGACTGCCCTTTCGCCTCGACCAGCTTGACGACGTCGCCGCGCATCCCGGACTGGACGCCGTCGCGCGAACCGACGGACAGCGTCACCACCTCGCCGTTTCGCGCGGTGATCCGACCGAGCCCGAGCGCCGCGCCGGCGCACAGGACCGCCACCGCCGCCACCGCCGCAACGCGCGCTGAGGAGCATGGGGCCCGCATCCGCGCATTGTGTCACGTCGGGCCCGAGACGGGGCAGCGCCGCGTGTCGGCCGGCGTCGCCGGCGAAGCGCTCCGGGGGATGGCCGCCGGCGAACGGTCGGGCGGAATCTCCCATGGAGATCCGTTGTTCCATCAGCATCGTGCCAACGCTGGATCAGTTGCTGCAGGGCGTCGGGGCGGGCGATCCCGCCGCACTCCGGTCGCTGTACGACGCCACCAGCCGTCGAGTCTACGGGTTGGCCCTGCGGATCCTCCGCGACCACCACACCGCGCAGGAGGTCACGCTGGACGTGTATTTCAGGGTGTGGCGACAGGCGTCGCGGTTTGACGGCTCGCGCGGGCGCGCCGAGTCTTGGCTGCTGACGCTCGCGCATCACCAGGCAGTCGACCGCCTGCGCTCCCGACAGCGCCGGGCCACGCGCGAGCTCCCTCTCGAGCTGCACCGCGAGGTTCCGGACGGAAAGCCGAACCCGGAGGCGTTGAGCCTCGGAGCGGAGCTCGTGCGCCACCTGCGCGTCGCGCTCCTGGAGATCCCGGAAACGCAACGGCGGGCGATCGTCGCCGCGTACTTCGGCGGTATGTCGCACAGCGAGATCGCCGCCGCGTTCGGTGTGCCGCTGGGCACGATCAAGACCAGGATTCGATCCGGGATGATTGCGCTGCGGCGCGCGCTGTCCGACGGCGGCGGGCCGGCGTGCCCGCCCGCGCCGCCCAGTTCCCCCTCGGTCGCCTCACGGGGGGCGCGCGAGCGGCGATCGATGCGCATCCCGGCGGCTGCAGCCGGCGCCCCGGCGACCACGTGCCCAACGGCCGCAGCTCACCCCAACTCCTGCGAGCGACCGAGCGCGGCCGATCTTCCCCGACTCACGCCGTCCCACGGCGGGCCCGTTGCCGCCGCGCCGCCGGCGCACGCACCGGCGGCCCGCCGCCGTCTCCCTCCCCGTACACGCCGCGACCGGACCGTGACGGAAATCGCCGCCGGAGTGACATCCGTTCCTGCGGCGCCGCCGTACATCCGGACGGAAGGAAGACTCGGAACGACCGCCGCGCGCGGTGTGAGGAGTCGGGCCAGCGCGCCGCGGGTGAGGAGGGCTCCATGAGACGGCTCATCGCACGGGCGTTTGGTGTGGTTCTCGTCGCTCTCGCCGCCGGTCCAGTGACGGCGCAGACCTTCACCGCTACGATGCTGGGTTCGCGTGAGTCGGGAGGAGGCGACCCTGCAGGTCGCGGCCTGGCGGTGATCACGTTCAACGGCGGGAGCGTGTACTACTTCCTCTGGGTGCAGAACATCGCCGCCCCCGAAGCGGCTCACATCCACGCCGCGCTGGCGGGCGCCCCCGGGGCGATCGTGGTCGGGTTCTCGCCGACGTGGACAACGGTGGCGTCCAACACCTACGTCGCGATGGGCTCCGTGGCGGCGGACAGCGGGACGACAGCACCGATCCTGGCCGACCCTCCGGCGTTTTACGTCAACGTCCACAACGCGGCGTACCCTGGCGGTGCGCTGCGCGGCCAGCTCCTCGGAGACGGCCCCGCCAGTTACGCGCTCGCCACCGACCTGATCGGCAGCCGCGAGCCCGGCGGGGGCGCCACCGCAGCGCAGGGGTACGCCGCGCTCGTGTTCGACGGTGCCACCGTCTACTACTACCTGTGGGAGACCGGGCTCTCGGCACCAACCGCGGCCCACGTCCACACGGGTGCAGCGGGCGTGAGCGGGCCCGTGCTGGTTGGGCTGTCGCCGACGTTCGCGGGTGGACAGGCGTCGGGGATGGTGACGGCGGACGCCGCCACGGTGGCGGCGATCGAGGCGGACCCGGCGCTGTACTACGTCAACATCCACACCGGCGACTTCCCCAACGGCGCCATCCGCGGCCAGCTCGCGCCCACCGAGACGGACGTCAACTTCGCGGTCGCGGCGCACAACCCCGGTCTGGGCACGAGCTACTTCCGTACCGATCTGCGCGCGCTCAGCCTGACCGACGAGCCGGCGACGGCCTACGCCGAGTGGTATCCGCACGGCGTGTCGAACGCCACCGGGCCGGCCTCGACGACGGAGTTCACGATCCCGGCCGGCGGCGAGGCCGTCTACGACGACGTCGTCTCGTCGCTGCTCCGGGCC
>JAKAMA010000397.1 GCA_021813085.1 Chloroflexota bacterium
GCCGCGGGCGCCGCCGCCGTCGCGCTCGCCGTGACCGTCGCGCTCGGCGCGGCGCGGGTCCGGCAGCCTGCGCAGCCGGCGGGCGGCGGCGGTGCGTCCGGACGGACGCTGACCATGGCGGACGCGTTCGGGCTCGGCGGGCTCGCGGGGCTGCGTGCACCGAACGCCCGTGGCGCGCCGCTGCCGTCGCCGGTCGAGGGCAATGTGGTCGTGTCGTACTACGGCGTGCCGCAGACGCCGTCGATGGGGATCCTGGGGCAGGAACCCCCGGGGCAGGCGGCGGACCTGCTGGCGGAGCGCGCGGCGCGCTTCCGCTTCCTGACGCGGAGCTGGGACGTGCGCCCCGCGCTGCACCTCGTGTACGCGGTCGCGCAGCCGGACGCGGGGGCGGGGAGCCTCCAGTACCTCGACGACCGCACCGTGCGGGACTTCATCGCGCTGGCGCGGCGGCGCGGCTTCGTGGTGATCCTGGACCTGCAGATCGGCCACAGCAACGCGCTCGCGGAGGTGCAGCGCGTGCTGCCGTACCTCCGGGAGCCGGATGTGTCGGTGGCGCTGGATCCGGAGTTCGCGCTGCCATCGAGCACGAAGCCGGGACAGCGCATCGGCAGCATCGACGCGACGGACATCAACGCGGTGCAGGCGTACGTCGCGCAGGTCACGGCGGCGGAGCGGCTGCCGAAGAAGATGCTGATCGTGCACCAGTTCGATGGCTCCATGATCACGCACCGGGAGGCGATCCAGCGGAGCGCGGGCGTCGACCTCGTGATCGACATGGACGGCTACGGGCCGGCGGGCGTGAAGGTCGCGAAGTACCGGCGGTACGGGGGGGCGCCGTACGCGCCGTACGGGGGCATCAAGGTCTTCCTGCAGCACGACCCGGACCCGCTGAGCGAGGCTTCGCTGCTAGCGCTCGAGCCGCGGCCGGGGCTCATCGTGTACCAGTAGGGGAGCCGGGGGTGGACGTGGGCGGTTGGAAGGCGGAGGCAGGGACAGCAAACAGCAAACAGCAGACAGCAGACAACAGACAACAGACAACAGACGGGCGCCCCGTCGTCCCCCTCGCCTTCTGACCTCTGACCTCCGACCTCCGACCTCCGCCTTGCGACCTCCCACCTCCTCGCAGGCATTTACATTCGATCCGGACGGGCCTAGACTTTACTTTTACCGGCCGGGGGCATCTCCGGGCGGCCAGACGAAGGACGCGTGCATGCCCAGGGACGTCGAAGTCCAGCGGCGCCTCGCGATCTCGCGGGTGCCGATCCATAAACAGGAGCCGCGGGAGCGCCGCAAGAACTGGGACGAGGTGTTCCTCGGCTTCGACCTGGAGAGCGCCCAGGTCGAGGCGATGCGCTGCATCCAGTGCCCGACGGCGCCCTGCCAGCAGGCCTGCCCGGTGCACAACGACATCCCCGGTGCCTTCAAGCTGCTCGAAGTTGGGGATGCCCTGGGGGCGGCGGAGAAGTTCCGCGAGACGAGCAACCTGCCGGAGCTGTGCGGGCGTCTGTGCCCGCAGGAGCGGTTGTGCGAGGGCGAGTGCGTCGTGGCATTCGCCATCCGGCCCGACATGCACCAGGAGCCGCCGGTGTCGATCGGCAAGCTGGAGGCGTTCGTCGCGGACTACCAGCGGGCGCACGGCGGCATCCCCTTGCCGGTGCTGCCGGAGGCGAGCGGCTTTGCCGTGGCGGTGGTCGGCGCCGGGCCGGCGGGGCTGGCGGTGGCGGAGGAGCTGGCGAGGCAGGGGCACGCGTGCACGCTGTACGACGCGTGGCCGGAGCCGGGGGGCATCCTGCTGTACGGCATCCCGAACTTCAAGCTGAGCAAGCAGGTGCTGACGGACAAGCTGAAGTACCTGGAGCGGCTCGGGGTGCGGTTCATCGGCAACACGTGGGTGGGGAAGGACATCACCATCGACGAGCTGTTCGCGCAGGGGTTCGACGCGGTGTTCGTCGGCACGGGGGCCGGGGTCGGCGGCACGCTCGCCATCCCCGGCGAGGAGGAGAACGCCGGCATCTACCCGGCGACGGAGTTCTTGGTGCGCGGCAACCTGCGGCCGGAGCAACTGCCGGAGCAGATGCGCGAGCCGCTGGCGGTCGGGCGCGACGTCGTGGTGATCGGCGGCGGCGACACATCGATGGACTGCGTGCGCACCGCGGTGCGGCTGGGCGCGGAGCACGTGACGTGCGTGTACCGTCGCACGGAGGCGGAGATGCCGGGCCGGCGCGAGGAGCGGCAGCACGCGCGCGAGGAAGGCGTCCACTTCGAGTTCCTGACGATCCCCTTGCGCTTCCTCGGCGAGGACGGCCACGTCACAGGGGTCGAGTGCCAGCGGATGGAGCTGGGCGAGCCGGACGAGTCGGGGCGGCGGCGGCCGATCCCCGTGCCCCACTCCGAGTTCGTGCTGGCGGCGGACACGGTGGCGATCGCCATCGGCTACAACGCGGACCCGCTGATCAAGGACGCGGCGCCGGGCGTCTCGACGGACCGCTGGAACCTCGTCGAGGTGCACCCCGAGACGTACATGACGACGCGGCCGGGCGTGTTCG
>JAKAMA010000398.1 GCA_021813085.1 Chloroflexota bacterium
GCCTGGGGCGTCGACGGCCTCATCGCCGATAATCTGGACGTGCTGCGTTCCGGCAGCCCTCCGCCCTGAGCCGGGAGAAGCTTCGCCCGCCGCACGCGCGGCAACGGCGCCGCCCGCGGCAGCCCGCGCCTCACTCGCCGCCGGCGACGACATGGATCGCCGACGGGGGCAGGGTGGCGCGCACGGTCATCCCCGCCGTCAGCGCCAGCTCGACCCTTCTCCGCCGCATCACCAGCGACGTCAGCGGCAGCGCGCCATCGAGCACGATGCGCTCGCACGGCCCCGCCGGGGAGATGAGCGCCACCCGCAGGTCGAAGGCGTTGCCCTGCGGACACGGGCCGAGCGGCAGATCCATCTCCACATCCTCGGGCCGGTAGCACAGAGAGGCCGGCGCGCCCGGCTCTCCCGCCGTCGCGACGCACAATCGCTGGCCCTGCACGCCCACCTGGCCGCTGGCGTCGTACCTGCCGGCGTGGAGCACCTCCATGCCCAGGAAGCGCGCGACGTCCACGTCCGCCGGGCGCGCGAAGACCTCGCCCGCCGCGCCCGCCTGCCGCACGACGCCGTCCATGATCACGGCCAGGTCGTCGCCGATCGCCAGCGCTTCCGCCTGGTCGTGCGTGACGTAGATCGCCGGCACGCCCAGCTCCTTCAGCACCCGGCGGAGCACGTCCCGCAGCTCGTCGCGCGTCGGCGCGTCGATGGCGGACAGCGGCTCATCCAGCAGCAGCAGACGCGGCGACGTCGCCAGCGCGCGCGCCACCGCCACGCGCTGGCGCTCGCCACCACTCAGCGTCGCCGTTCGTCGCCGCCCAAGATGCGCGATCCCCAGGTGCCCGAGCGCCGCGTCGGCGCCGGCGACGTCCCGCATCCCGCGGGCGCGCAGGCCGAACCGCACGTTCTCCAGGACCGACAGGTGCGGGAACAGCGCGTAGTCCTGGAAGACGAGCCCGACCCCGCGCTGCTCCGGGGGAAGGCCACCGATGTCGCTGCCGTCAAGCCGGACCGCGCCGCCGCGCGCCGCACGGAAGCCGGCGATGGCCTCGAGCAGCAGCGTCTTGCCCGCGCCCGAAGGTCCGAGCAACGCCAGCGTCCGTCCGCTGCCGACCGCAAGCGTCGCCTCCCGCAACTGGAAGCTGCCGGCGCGCACGCTGAGCCGATCGATCTGCAGGCCGGATGTGGACATGGTGCCCTAGCGTAGCGCTTCTCTACTGCGGCGGTCCGGCGGGAGGCCCTGAACGCGGTGGAAGGCCGTCAGACGAGGTGGCGTACCGCGTCGGTCCGTCTTCGCCGGACGCACAGCCGAGGGCGGCTGTGCTCCATGCCGACAGGCCCGTCTGGGCTGCGCGTCACGCTCACGCACGCACGACATTAGCGTAGCGAGAGCGGCCGGACCTGCCCGGACGCCAGCGCGCGGAACACGACGAACGTCGACAGCGTGACGATGAGCAGCAGCACGGCCGCGCCCGCGGAGGCATTGAGCCCCGACTGGAGGTAGAGGTCATAGACCTTCACCGGCGCCGTCATCGGGTAGTACGCGAGGACCACAATCGCGCCGAACTCGCTGATCGAACGGGCGTACGCGAGCACGAGCCCCGTCATGATGCCGCGCGCCGCCAGCGGCAGCGTGATCCGGCGGAACGCGTACGCGGGCGACGCGCCCAGGCTGCGCGCCGCCTGCTCGATGCGTGGGTCGATCGCCTCGATCGCGACGCGTACGCTGCCGACCATGAAGGGGGCGCTCACGAACAGCATGCCCGCCACGATGCCCCACGAGCTGCCGAAGAACGAGATCCCGACCTGCTCGGCCGGCGCGCCCACCCAGCCCCGGCGGCTGAAGACGAAGAGCAGCGCGATGCCCACCACCGTGTGCGGCACCGCCAGCGGCAGATCCACGATCGCCTGCACGAAGCCTCGGCCCGGGAATGCGTGCCGTGCGAGCACGTACGCGAGCGGCACGCCGAGGACCGCCGCCAGAACCGCCGTGATCGCGGCGTCCTTCAGGCTGAGGAGGATGGCGTTGCGGATGTCCGCGTGCGTGCCCGCGTCCACGATCCCCGCCGGCGACGTGGCCAGCGTCAGGCGGACGAGCGGCAACACGATGAACGCGACGAGGACGCCGCCCAGCAGCCAGATCGCCGCGTAGAAGAGCGCCCGCGGGACCCGCGCGATCGCGCCCGGGCCGCCGGGAAGGCGCGGCTCCGGCCGCGCGGCCAGCTCGCCCGCTACTGCCCTGGCCACTGCGTCACGAGGCCCTGCAGCGCCGCTGGCACGGACGCCGCGTTGCTCGCCAGCGCCGGCGACACGATCCCGAACCCGGCGTCCGACATCACCTTGCGTCCCTCGGGTCCCAGCGCGAACTCCAGCCACTTGAGCGCCCAGTCGGCGTGCGGCGCGTTCGTCGGGATCGTCAGCGCGTAGATGATCGGCGCCGCGGTCAGCGCGCCGTTCGCCGTGTGCACGACGGCCGCCTTGTACGCCGCGAACTTCGACGCGTCGGACAGGTTGATGTCCGGCGGCAGGTCGAGGTACTT
>JAKAMA010000399.1 GCA_021813085.1 Chloroflexota bacterium
CGTGCCGTTCACCTACGTGCCGGCGCACCTGCGGAAATAGGCACAGGCGACGACGTCCGCAGCCCGTGCCCCGAGTCGCGTCCGACGCCCCGAGACCGCATGAGCGACGGCTGCGTGCGTCCGCTTGGCGTACGTGCTGCCGGGTTGTAGCCCTACTCGCGCATCGACTGTGCTCCCGCCGTGAGAGCCGTCGGGGTCATCATCTCAGTGGGCCCGACGCGACGGAAGCCGGCCCGTCAGGGCTTTGCCTTGTTCGAAGGCTTCGACTTGCCAGAACCGTTGATGACGACCGCCTGGCGGACGAGCGCCTTGAAGGCGGACGCGTCAACTTCCTCGCCTTCGTGGATGTCGATCGCGCGGCGTACGTTTCCGTCGAGACTCGAGTTGAAGAGACGGGCCGGATCCTTCAGAGACGCGCCCCTGGAGAAGGTAAGCTTTACGACCTTCTTGTAGGATTCGCCCGTGCAGATGATGCCGTCGTGCGACCAAATCGGAGTGCCCATCCACTTCCACTCCTCGACGACGTCCGGGTCTGCTTCCTTGATGAGCTTGCGCATTCTGCTGAGGGTTTCCCCGCGCCAGTCCTCGAGTTCGGCGATTCTTTTCGAGATGAGCTCGGATGCCGACTGGCCTTGGCTCGCGCCCGACCTTCTCATTCAGGCGGCCTGGCTCTGGGAGTGATCCATCGACAGGCTCGCGGGAAGGCGTCGCCGCTCCCCGCGCGTGCCGAGCAGGTACACGGTCGAGATGGTACCGATCACCAGCGCCTCCGCCGCGCAGAGCAGGCCGAGGACAACGGTCATGTCGCGCCAGAACGGCTCCGGAAACATCTGCACGAGATGGTCGGTCGCCGGGTTGAGCTCCCAGAAGTTGTTGGTGAACACGATGGTATGGAAGCGGTCGAACGCAGCCTGGAACCCGAAGGCGGCGAAGATGGCAACACCGCCAACGAACAGCGTGCCGAGCGCGAGGCCGATCAGGCACTGCATCGCGAGGTGGCGCGCATTGCTGTCGCGCGCCCAGATGAAGAACGCGGCCACGTACGCGAGCAGATAGACCACGCTGACCTCCTGCGTGCGGTTGACGAGCACGAAGAGACGCTTGACGTCCTGCATGTGGCGGGTCTCCCGCGCGTTGAAGACGGACGTCCTGAGACCGTCCTGCGTGACGGTGTGGTAGAACGTCGTCTCGCTGTCGTTGAAGTACCGCCGGAGCGCGGCGGCCGTGCTGTTGAGGTCGGCACGCGAGAGCCCGGTAGAACGCTCGGCGTTGTAGCGGTCGAACGCATAGCTGTAGACGAGCGGGGCGTTCGCGAGGATACGGATGTTGGTGGTGAGGAGCGCGATGGGAAGGGCGATGACGAACGCGACCGTGGCCAGCGTGCGGGCGAAGCCCATGTGGGTTTCCCTCTGCCGCCCCGCCGCCGCGACAGCCGTATTCTCTTCGTCCTCCGCGCGCTTGTCAAGCGCGGGCGCGGCGTCGGCCGCCGGCTCGTCTCCCTCGCCCATGGCGGCAGCTTAGCACGGGCGCACGATCAGGGAGGTACGCCGGAACACACCCGCGTCGTCGGGCCGCGCTCGCGTAGCGCGCACCGCGGCCGCATACTGCGAGCATGACCGCCGACCCCCATGCCTGCCTGACGATCGCCGGTCTCGGGCCGGGCGACGCCACGCTCCTCACGGTCGAAGCGCGGACGGTGCTGGCCGGCGCCGCCGAGGTGTGGCTGCGCACGGCACGCCACCCGGCCGTTGCCGCGCTGCCCGCCGGGCCGCGCTACGAGTCGTTTGACGCGGTCTACGAGGAGCTGCCCTCCTTCGAGGCCGTCTACGACACGATCGTCTCGCGCGTGCTCGCGCTCGCGAAGCGGCCCGAGGGCGCCGTCTACGCGGTGCCCGGGCACCCGTTATTCGGCGAGGCGACGGTGCGCGCCCTCCTCCAACGGGCGCCGGCGGCCGGCATCGACGTCCGCGTCGTGGCCGGTGTGAGCTTCGTCGATGTCGCGGCAGCGGCGCTGGGGATCGACCCGCTCGCGGACGGCTTACTCGTGCTCGATGCGCTGTCGCTGGGCGGACATCGCCGTCTGCTGGCGCCGGAGCGGCCGACGCTGATCGCACAGGTGTACGACCGGCGCGCGGCGACGCAGGCGAAGCTGGCACTGCTGGCGTCGTACCCGCCGGAGCATACGCTGCGCATCGTGCGCGCGGGCGGAACTGCGGCCGTTCACGTCATCGACACGGCGCTGGCGGAGCTTGACCGCGCGGATCGGTTCGACCATCTGGCGACCCTCTACGTGCCGCCGCTGCCGGTGGCAGAGGACGTGCGCTCGTTCGAAGGCGTACGCGCGATCGTCGGGCGGCTCAGGTCGCCGGATGGCGGCTGTCCGTGGGACCTGGAGCAGACGCACGAGACGCTCAAGCGCTTCCTCATCGAGGAGGCGTACGAGGCGATCGAGGCGCTCGACGAGGGGACGCCCCGGCGCATCGCCGAGGAGCTGGGCGACCTGCTGATGC
>JAKAMA010000044.1 GCA_021813085.1 Chloroflexota bacterium
GTCGAAGAGCTCAAGGCCGCGAAGATGATCCAGGAGCCGGCGAAGCCCAACGACCCGAAGCGCATCGCCGAGATCAAGGCGCTCGCCGAAAAGTACGGCCTGCCGATGTGAATGGGCGGGGGGAAGTCGGAGGTCAGAGGTCGGGGGCGCGGGCTACCGGCCCATCGTCGTAGCGAAGGAGCTTCAGCTCCGTCCCCCGGTGTGGCACGCTGCACCGCGGGGGACAGGTGTACACATGACCATCGACGCCCCCGAAGAACAGCCCGTCGCGCTCCGCCCGATGCTCGACTACGCCGCCGTGCGCACCTGGCTCGACGGTCTCCGCCAGCACTGGGGCGGCGACCCCGCGACCGACGACCCCGAGCGTCTGCCCGTCCTCGAAGCGTTCTGCCGCTACGCCAACCGCGACCCCGACCAGATCATCAAGGAGACGACGATGATCAAGGACGGCGAGAGGCGCATTCGCATCAAGGGCCGCAACAAGTACGCCGCCCTGATCAATGAGTGGCAGGCCGGCGTCGAGGGCTCGCGCATCCGCAAGGCGAAGTGGGGCAACACCGTCCGCAGCTTCCTCATCCACAACGGCGTGCTGTTGCAGTCGGGGGTGCAGGCGTAATCGAAAGGGGCGCGCCCTGCGGCGCGCCCCTGCACGATTCACCATGAACGATTGACGATGAACTCGTCCCCCTACGCCCGCCGCCGCTCCGACAGCACGACCGTCAGCCGCACATCCTTGAGCACCGCGCGCGCCGCCTCTCCCTGGCCGATGTCGAGGCAATCGCAGTAGGCGGAGAAGATCGAGCGGTCGAGCAGCCTGAGCCCCGCCTCGTTCAGCTCGTCGAAGTGGTCCCGCCGCAGCCGTAGCAGGCGCCGCAGCCGGCTCAGGTAGCCGTCCTTGAGCTGCTCGGGGCGTGCCTTCGAGATCTCCGGGATCATCGCGCGCACGTCCTTCGCCGTCCGTGTCCTCGTCGTCTGAGCGCGCGTCATCAGCCGACCGCCGTCTCTTCCACGCCCAGCTCGGGCCCGCTGTCCAGCCCGACGATGCCCTTGCGGATCGCGTAGCGGATCAGGTCCGTCCGGTTCTGCGCGTGCAGCTTCGACATGATGTGCGCCTTGTGCGCCTCCACCGTCTTGACGCTGATGAAGAGCTCGCCCGCGATCTTCTGGTTCGAGTACCCCTCGGCGATGAGCTGGAGCACCTCGCGCTCGCGGCTGGTCAGCAGGTCGAAGCCGGTCTTCGACTCGGGCTTCTTCGCCTGCCACAGGTAGTCCTGCACCGCGTCGCCGTCGCTGATCGACGAGCTGAAGTACGTGTTGCCGCGGTGCACCGACTGGATCCCCAGCAGCAGCTCCTGCACGTCCGACTTCTTGACGACGTAGCCACTGGCCCCCGCCCGCAGCGCAGCGAGGATCTGCTCGTCCTCCATGTAGCCCGTCAGGATCAGCACCTTCGTCTTCGGCGCCCGGCGGCGGATCTGGCGCGTCGCCTCCAGGCCGTTCAGGCCCGGCATCACCATGTCCATCAACACGACGTCCGGGTGGAGCTTCTCCACCGATTCCAGCGCCTCGCGGCCGTTCGCGGCGTCGCCGACGACGTCGACTTCGGACTGCGCCTCCAGCAACATCTTCAGCGCCTGCCGCAGCACCGCGTGGTCATCGACGATTAGGACCTTGATGCGTCCTGCGTGCGCCCGCGGCGCGTTCCCACCGATCATCTGGCTCCCTCCATCCTGCTCGTGGCGCACATCCTGCGCCCGTCTCTGCGTTGCTCAGCCCCCGAAACCCCTAAGGGTTTCTTAAGGGAGTCTGCCAAAGTATTACGCGCCGGCCCGCGCGGGCAAAACCGGCTCCTGCCCCACGTCCGGCAGGAGCGCCACCGCCGCGCCTACCGCGGCCGCCTCCTCGTGCGCCGACCGGCCCGGCGGCTCGACCGACGCCGGATAGGTGCGCGCCGCGCCGCAGCGCTTGCAGCGCCCCCGCACCAGGTCGTCCTCGCCGGGCGCGCCCAGCACCCAGTGGTGCACGCAGGGCTCCATCGATGATTCAGGCATCTGCCACCTCCGCCATTCCGAACGACGGGATTATCCGCCCGTTGCAGATCCCTGCACATAAGGGTTTCCCCTGACAAACCGTAGGGGATTACCCCTAATTTCCGTAGGGAGCGTAGGTGCGCGGCGGTGGCCGGCGCAGGGCGCTCGGCGGCGGACTGTCGGGCGGCGGACGGTCGTGGGTCGATGGTCGGGCGGCTGCCGGTGGGTATTCGGCCTCCGAAACTCGGGGAGGGCCGGGCCTCGGGCGCTGGCGCCCGGTGCGCCGCCCTGCGCCCGCGATTCCTTGACCCCCTTCGAAGCCCGATGCTACCTTGGGACGGACGGCGGAGTGGCGGCGTTGTGTGCCGCCCGCGCGCAGCGCATCCGCCGCCGCGCGTGGTGGGCGTAGCCTAGCGGTTAAGGCGCCAGGTTGTGGCCCTGGAGATCGAGGGTTCAAATCCCTCCGTCCACCCCATCCCTCCATCGACAGCACGTCCCCGAAGGAGCCCCCAGTGCCCGAACACGAGACGCCGCAGCCGGCCGAGGGCGCCGCCGTGCCAGACCCCGGCGAGACCGCACCCGTGCCGGCGGACGATGCACCCTCGATGGCCATCGATGGCGAGGATTGGCAGGATGCGCCCGAGCGCGCTGGCCGGGGCACGCCCTGGCCGGTGCTCCTGGCGTTGGCGGTCGTGCCGGCAGTCATTGTCGGGCTGGCGGTGTGGTTCTTCGCGCCGGGCGGAAGCAGCAGCGGCCGCTCGGGGCAAGATGTCGCGAGCGTGCTCAACGCCTTCAGCGCCCAGCCGAACACGACGACGAGGCGCTTCGAGGGCCAGCTACCGCCGGGGTTCCCGGCCGGCGTACCACGGTATCCGGGCGCGCACATCGTCTCGTCGCTGCTCCAGATCCGCGGCGCCGATGCCGCCTACCTCGTCGTGTACGACACCGGGGCGGCGCAGGATACCGTCGCGAAGTACTATCAGGACAAGCTGAACGCCGACCCCTGGCAACTGCAGGGCGGCCAGTCCGATACCAACGGCGCGCTGCATCAGTTCAGCGACATCAAGGATCCGAGCCTGTCCGGGCTGGTGCTCATCTCGTCTTCGGTCGGCGGCAACGTGACGACGATCCTGGAGAGCGTGACGGTCATCGGCGGCGCGAAGGCGGCGGGCACCCAAGCGTATGCGCCGGGACCGAGCAAGGCCCTCCCGGCCGGCTTCCCGGCGGGGATTCAGCCCTACCCCGGCTCGATCACGACATCGGCGGCGTACCGGAAGCAGCCGCAAGGCAGCTCGTACATCGTCACCTTCGTCACGAAGGATGCCGCCGACAAGGTGCTCGACTACTACCGAAAGCAGTTGGCGGCCAACGGCTGGACGGTCCAGGACAGCACGCCGCTGTCGCCTCCCGCCGCGACACCGACCCAGGCGGCGACCGCGATCACGTTCAAGGACAGCACGTCGAAGATCTCGGGCAGCATTACCACCGGCACCGTCGCGCAGGACGCGAGCTACACCAGCATCGACGTGCAGGTCTCGGTGGGGACGGCGGGCGCGGGCGGCAACTGAGCGCCCAGTGGCGGCGGCGCACGCCGCCGCGGCCTCTTTCCGCGCCCGGGTTGGCGCTGCACCTGTGCTAGACTGCCCGCACGACGCGCCGGGCGCCGGCGCCGACCTCTCGCGCTCGTAGCTCAGCGGATAGAGCATCGGTCTTCGGAACCGGGGGTCGGGGGTTCGAATCCCTCCGAGCGCGCCACTTCTACGAGGGAACCCGCCGCCGCGTGCGCGTCGGATTGGCCTTGCCGCCGGGGAATGACAGCAACGGTGACAGCAACCCGGCGCGCCATTGCCGGGCAAGGCCGCCGGTGCAAGCCCGGTAACCGTCGCGCGGGTGGTACCTGTCTATGGTTCCGAGGCAGATGCTGTGTGACGCGCAGTTCAAGGTCATTGTCGACGCCATCCGCAACCTCAAGGAGCCGCCCAACGGGCCGCAGGCCGTAGCCCGACGCCTTGGCGTGCGGCCCGTGGACCGCGTGCGCTTTCGCCTCGCCGGCCGGAGTGCCTAGGAGCGTGACAACGGCATCGCGACCGTGCGCCTGGATCGCGACGAACGGTCAACGACGCGCTGCACGGTCCGGCGCCGGGTGGCGAGGGCCATCCGTTGCTGCTCGCGCCTGCTTCGGACCGCCGCCTATACTGGGGCACCGCCGGCACCAGCACGCATCGGAACCTGAGATGGCCGACACCGTCCCGCATTTGCGCACCGAAGCGCTCGCCGCGCTCGCCGAAGCGGCGGACGACGCCGCGCTCGCCACCTGGCACGTCCGTTACCTCGGCCGCAAGGAAGGCAGGCTCACCGGCGTCCTCCGCGGCCTCGCGCAGCTCCCGGTCGAAGAGCGCAGGGCCGTCGGCGCGGCCGCGAACGCACTCAAGGCCGAGCTGGAGGCCGCGTACGAGGAGCAGCGCGAAGCACTGCGCCGCATGGCGGTCCGCCAGGCACTCGAGGGCGGCAGCGTGGACGTGACGTTACCGCCGCGCCCGCGCGCGCGCGGGCGGCTGCATCCGGTGACGCAGACGCTCCGGCAGATGCTCGACGCCTTCCGCTCGATGGGCTTCTCCATCGTCGAAGGGCCGGAGGTCGAGCTGGACTACTACAACTTCGAGGCGCTGCGCATCCCGGCCGACCACCCGGCGCGCGACATGTGGGATACGCTCTGGGTCGATGACGGGACGCCGCGGCCGCGCTCGCTGCTGATGCGCACGCATACGTCGCCGGCGCAGATCCGCGTCATGGAGCAGCACCAGCCGCCCATCCGCATCGTCGTCCCCGGCCGCGCCTACCGGCACGAGGCCACGGACACGACGCACGAGTGGATGATGACGCAGGTCGAGGTGCTGGCCGTGGACGAGGGGCTGACGCTGGCCCACCTGAAGGGCACGCTGCTCGGCGTCATGCAGCGGCTCTTCGGCTCGGAGCGCCGGATCCGGCTCCAGTGCTCGTACTTCCCGTTCGTCGAGCCGGGCGCCGAGGTGGCGATGGACTGCTTCAACTGCGCCGGCACGGGCTGCGCGACGTGCCACCAGAGCGGCTGGATCGAGATGGGCGGCGCCGGCATGGTGCACCCCGAGATCCTGGAGCGCATGGGCATCGACCCTGCCCGCTACACGGGCTTCGCGGCGGGCATGGGCCTCGAGCGGCTGGCGATGCAGCTCTACGGCGTGCCGGACATGCGCTTCTTCTATCAGAACGACCTGCGGATGCTGCAACAGTTCTAGAGCGGACCCCCGATGCGAGTCTCCCTCAAGTGGCTGAGCGAGTACGTCGACCTGCACCTGCCGCCCGAAGAGCTGGCGCAGCGCCTGACGATGGCCGGCCTCGCGGTCGACACGGTCGCGCGCACGGGCGAATGGGGGCGGGACGTGCGCGTCGCCGAGGTGGTCGCCGTCACGCCGCACCCGAACGCCGACCGCCTGCGCCTGGCCACGGTCGATGTCGGCGGCGGCGAGCGGCACACCGTCGTCTGTGGCGCGCCAAACGTCGCGCCGGGCCAGAAGGTGGCGTTTGCCACGGCCGGCGCGCAGGTGCGCGACGGCCACAGCGGCAAGCCGGCGGTGCTCAAGCCTGCCGTCATCCGCGGCGTCGAGTCGGCTGGCATGGTGCTCAGTGAGCGCGAGCTGGGGCTGTCCGAAGACCACGAGGGCATTCTAGTGCTGCCGGCGGGCGCGGCCGTCGGCACGCCGCTCGCCGATGTGCTGGGCGACGTGATCTTCGAGCTGTCGGTGACGCCGAACCGCGCGGACTGGCTCTCGGTGCTCGGTATCGCGCGCGAGGTCGCCGCGCTCACGGGCGTGGAGGTGCGCGAGCCGTCGCTCGCGTACGAGGCGGCAGGCCCGCCGGTCAAGGGCCGCGCAAAGGTCGAGATCGAGGCGCCCGACCTGTGCCGCCGCTACCTGGCGACGGTCGTCGAGGGCGTCAAGCTCGGTCCATCGCCCGGCTGGATGCAGGAGCGCCTCGTCGCGCTCGGCCAGCGTCCGATCAACAACGTCGTCGACGTCACGAACTACGTGATGCTTGAGATCGGCCAGCCGCTGCACGCCTTCGACTACGACCACATCGCCGGCCATCAGATCATCGTGCGGCGCGCCAAGGACGGCGAGCGCTTCACGACGCTCGACAACGAGAAGCGGGCGCTCACGGACGACATGCTGGTGATTGCCGACGCGCGCGGGCCGGTGGCGCTCGCCGGCGTCATCGGCGGGCTGGAGAGCGAGGTGACGGAGCGCACGGTCAACGTGCTGCTCGAAGCGGCGTGCTTCGCCGGGCCGAACATCCGCCGCACGAGCACGGCGCTGCGGGCGCGCAGCGAGGCGTCGTCGCGCTTCGAGAAGGGGCTGCCGCCGGAGCTGGCGGCGACCGCGTCGCAGCGCGCGACCAAGCTGCTCGTCGAAGTCTGCGGCGGGCGGGCGCTCGCCGGCGCGGTCGACGTCTACCCGCGGAAGGAGCGCGCGGCGCGGGTCGAGGTGACGCGCGCGCGCATCGCGCAGGTCCTGGGCATCGACCCGCCGACCGCGAAGGTGCGCGAGGTGCTGACGAGGCTCGGCTTCACGGCACGCTGGGTGCCGCCGGACCGCTACGTCGTGCGCGTGCCGTACTGGCGTCCGGACGTGCGCATCGCGGACGACGTCGCCGAAGAGGTCGCGCGCATCATCGGCTACGACCAGATCCCGGCCGCACAGCTTGCCGGCAGCGTCCCCGCACCGATCCCGCAGCCACTGCGCGACCTGCGCGAGCGCGCGCGCGACCTGCTCGCGGAGGCGGGGATGCAGGAGGTGATCACCTACTCGCTGACGACGATGGAGCTGCTGGCGCGCGTGCTGCCGAAGGAGGACCTGGCGATCGACCCGCCGTACCGCGTCGTCAACCCGGTGAGCGCCGAGCACGAGTACCTGCGCCCGACGCTGCGCGCGAGCCTGCTGCAGACGCTGGCCTCGAACCTGCGCTACCAGGAGGGCGCCGTCGCGCTGTTCGAGACCGCGCGCGTCTACCTGCGGCCGGCCATACCGCCACTCCGCGACGGCACCGCGGCGCGCGCGGACCGCCCCGCCGGCGAAGACGCGCTGCCCGTCGAGCGCGAGCAGGTGTGCGGCGTCGTCAGCGGGCGCCGGCCCGACCGCTGGGGGCGGCCTTCGGCCGCGCCGCTCGACTTCTTCGACGCGAAGGCGTACGTCGAAGACCTGCTCCACGGCATCGGTGTCCGCGCGGAGTACGTCGCTGCCGTCGAGCACGGCATGGCGCCGGGGCGCACGGCGGAGCTGCGCGCCGGCGGCACGCGCATCGGCGTACTGGCGCAGGTGCACCCGGACGTCGCGGCGGTGTTCGGGATCGAGCAGGACACGTACCTGTTCGATCTGACGCTCGACGACCTGCTGCCGCACGCATCGCACCGCCGGACGATGCGCGACGTGCCGCGCTTCCCGGCGGTGGAGCAGGACATCGCGCTGATCGTCGGCCGCGAGACGCCGGCCGACGACGTGCGGCGCGCGATCGCGTCGGTGGCGCTCGTGCGCGACGCGCAGGTCTTCGACGTGTACAGCGGCGACCAGGTGCCGCCGGGCAAGAAGTCGATCGCCTTCTCCGTCGCCTGGCAGGCGGACGACCACACGCTTACCGATGGGGAGGTCGCAAAGGCGCAGCGCAAGCTCGTCGAGCGGCTGCGGCGCGAGTTCGGCGCGGAGCTGCGCGGCGGGTAGCCGTCGTGACGCAGCGTCAGGTCAGCGCCTCGAGCGACGCCGCGACCGCGATCGCCGGCTCCCAGCCCCGGCCGTGATCCTCGTACGACCAGAAGGCGGAGAGCACGGCCTGCGCCACGCCCCATCCGATGATCCGCGCACGGTCGATTCCCATTTCTTCGCTGAGCCGGTCGACGCGGCGCCGCAGGATCCTCGGCAGGTCCGGCCACGACACGATGCCGGGGAGCGGGTTGCGCAGGAGGGCGCCGGCCTCGTACGCGCGCTCGCCGATGACGCCCTTCGGGTCGATGGAGACCCACGCGCCGCCACCCGCATCGAGCACATTCTCGTGGTGGAGGTCACCGTGCAGGACGACCGCTTCGCCGGACGAGGCCAGCAGTTCCTGGAAGTGCGCCTCCGCCGCCGCGACCAGACGCGAAGGCAGGGGACCCCGCGCGTCCGTCGGTGCGGCGGTGAACCGTGCAGCCCAACCGGCAACCGTCGGAAACGGGTAGGCACCGTCTGGAGGGCGCGAGAGCGCCCGCATGACCGCCGCGGCGATCGCGGTCGCGGCGTCGTCGTCGTGCAGCGCGACGAGCGCCGTGCCGGGTTCGATGCGTTCGAGGAGCAGGAGGCCCCGTTCCGGGTCGGCGTCGATGAGCCGCGCGCTGCCATGGCCGTCGAAGTGCCGAAGCGCGGCGATCTCGTTGCGCGTTTCGCGCGACGGAAACCCTGCCTTGAGGACGGCGCGCCCGCCGTCCTCGCGGAGGGCTGGTGCGACGTAGTTGTACGAGAGCGAGAACGGCTCCTGCAGCCGGATCTCCCAGCGCTCCTCAGCCACACGGAGCAGGGCCGGCAGGCGCCTCAACCACACGCTGCCGTCCGGACCGTACACGTCGGTGATCCGGCGCTGGAACGTGCTACTGAGCTTCATCTGGTGTGCCGCCGCGTGTGCCCGGGGCCCTACGCCTCGTCCATGCGCGCGCCCGCGAGATCCTCGTGTGGGTTGTACGGCGTGAAGCCGAGCAGCTCGTCGATCGCCTCCTCGTCGAAGCCGACGACGACCTCGCCGTCGATCACGGTCACCGGCGTCCCGCTCGCGCCGAGGTCCAGCAGCTCCCGCCGGGCGGACGGGTCGGCATCGACGTCTCGCTCGGTGTAGGGCTGGCCGCGCGACGCGAGGTGCAGGCGCACCATCTCGGAGAACTCGCACGAGCCCGCGGCGTACAGCGTGACCGCGTGCTCGACCAGCGGCATCTCGGGCATGCGCGATGCTACGCCGGCGCGCCCGTGGCCTTCTGCGCCATGGCGGCGAAGGCCTGCGGCTCGCGCACCGCGAGGTCGGCGAGCATCTTGCGGTCGACGGCGATGCCGGCCCGCGCGAGGCCGGCGATGAGCCGGCTGTAGGTGGTGCCGTTGAGACGCGCCGCAGCGTTGATGCGCGCGATCCAGAGCCGGCGGAAGTCGCCCTTGCGCTCGCGCCGATGCCCGTAGGCGTAGTCGAGCGCGTGCAGCACCGACTCGTTGGCGCGCCGGAAGACGCGGTGGCGCTGCCCCTTGTGCCCCGCGGCGAGGCCGATGATCTTCTTGTGGCGGGCGCGGGCGGTGACGCCGCGTTTCACTCGACTCATGGGGTCCTCCTTCGTCGGACAGAACCTAGAACCAAGAACTTAGAACCTACAGCCTCGGAATCACCGGGTTCTTGGTCCTAGGTCCTACGCGCGCACTAGCGCGCGTACGGCAGCAGGCGCCGCAGCAGGCGCTGGCCGGGCTTGCTGACGACGAGCATCTCGTCGATCTGGCGGCGCGCCTGCTTCGACATGCGCGTCTTGTTGTGGCTGATGTTGCCCTTGCGGCGCGTGAACCTGCCCGAGCCGGTGACCTTGAAGCGGCGGGCCGCGCCCCTGTGCGTCTTGAGCTTTGGCATCGGAGTTCTTTCCGTCGTTAGTAGTCAGTAGTCGGTAATCAGTAGTCAGTAGTCGGTGGTCAGTGGTCGGTACTCGTCAGTCGTTGCCGCCCGCGTTACCGCCGGCCGGCCGCTCAGTCTAGCAGGCCCACCGCCGTCATGGCAGGGGGCGCAACGCCTTGCGCCCCTACGACTCCCGCCCCCGCTGCTGCAGCAGTATGGCGATGGCCTGATCGTGCTCAGGCGCAACGCCTTGCGCCCCTACGATTCCCGCCCACGTCATGGCAGGCCGCCGGGCGGGCATGGCGGCTTCCATCTTCCACCCTCTACCTTCCAGTGTCCGGCGGCAGCCTGATCGTCGATAGGCGTCGGAGCTACTCGGCCGCTGGTCCCTGCTCCGCCGCCTGGAACGCGGCGGCGATCGCCGTGTCGGGCGGGGCGCCATCGGCCGCACCCTGGGCGGCCGGCTTCGGCGCGCGCGGCGTCTTCACCTTCGGTTCCTGCTTCGCTGGTACCGGCGCCAGGTACATGTTCATGAAGCGGCCCTCCATCGCGGGCTGCCGCTCCACGATCGCGACGTCTTTCAGCTTCGCCGATATGCCCAGGAGCAGCTCGCGGCCGATCTCCGGGTGCGTGATCTCGCGGCCCCGGAACATCACCGACACCTTCACCTTGTCGCCACCGGCGAGCAGTCCCTCGACGACGCGCTTCTTGACGTCGATGTCGTGCTGGCCAATCTTGGGCTTGAAGCGCACCTCGCGGAGGGCGGCCTGCTTCTGGTGCTTGTGGGCGTCGCGCTCCTTCTTGGCCTGCTCGTACTTGAACTTGCCGTAGTCGAGGATGCGGCAGACCGGCGGCACGGCGGTCGGCGCCACCTCCACGAGGTCGAGGCCGCGCTCGCGGGCGAGTGCGAGCGCCTCGAAGGCGGGCAGGGTGCGCTTGCTGCCGTCGTCGTCGATGAGCAGCACCTCGCGGACGCGGATGCGGTCGTTGATGCGGAGCTCGCGGGCTATGGCAGGCCTCGTCGGGGCAGCCAGACGGCCCGTCCGGGGGGGCGCGCGTGGCGCAGGTGGTCGGTCATGTGTGGATGACTATAGCCGGAAC
>JAKAMA010000045.1 GCA_021813085.1 Chloroflexota bacterium
CCGGGGTTTCGCGTCGCCGGCCAGGACCGCAAGATGGGCGTCCGCGGCGTGCCGACGGCGGACATCGTGTTCGAGGACTGCCGGGTGCCGCGCGAGAACCTGGTGGGCGGCGAGGAAAGCAAGGGCTTTACCCACGCGATGCTGACGCTGAACTCCTGTCGGCCCGTCGTCGGTGCGCGCGGCCTCGGGCTGGCCGAGGGCGCGATGTCGTACGCGCTCGAGTTCGCGCGCAAGCGCGAGGCCTTCGGCAGGCCGATCGCGGACCTGCAGGCGATCCAGTTCATGTTCGCCGACATGGCGATCCAGATCGAGGCGGCGCGGCTGCTCGTGTACCAGGGGGCGTGGCGCGTCGACCAGGGGCTCTACGGCCGCGAGCACGCGGCGTATCTCTCGATCGCGAAGACCTACGCGACGGAGGTCGGCGTGAAGGTATCCAGCGACGCGCTCCAGGTGCTGGGCGCGCAGGGGTACATGATGGACCACCCGCTGGAGCGCCACTACCGCGACGCGCGGCAGTTGATGATCGTCGAGGGCACGAGCCAGGTGCAGCGCGTCGTCATCGCGCGCTCGCTGCTCGAGCGCGAGCTCGTGTACCCGTGACCAGCCTGCGGCCGGGTCGTGTGGTCGGTGCCCGGCGGTTTCTGGTCGCGCGTGACAGCGCCGACGCAACGGGCCAACGGCGATCAGGCGCGTATCTCCGCCGCGGCGCTATACTCTACGCATGAAGACCGCGAAGCAAGAGCTGCTCGAGCTGCTCGAACGGCTGCCGGACGACGCGCCGATGGACACGCTGCTCGCCGAGATGCACTTCAAGGCGAGCGTCCTCCGCGGTCTCGAACAGGCGTTGAGAGGCGAGGGGATCAGCCACGCTGAACTCAAGGATCGGGTGGACGCGTGGCGCGAATCATCTGGACGCCGGAAGCTCTCCGCTCGGCGATGACCTCTAACGTCCAATCTCCAACCTCCAACTTCCAGCGTCAATGCGCATCGCGCTGATCGGCCAGGCGGCGTTCGGCGAGGCCGTGTTCCGCGCGCTGCGCGACGCGGGCGAGGATGTGGTCGCCGTGTCGTCGGTGACCGGCGCGCCGGAGCGGCCCGACCCGCTGTGGGCGGCCGCGGCGTCGGCGGGCGTGCCGCTCTTCGCGACGGGGCAGCTCAAGAAGCCCGAGATGCTCGACGCCTACGCCGCGACCAGGCCTGATCTCGGCGTGATGGCGTTCGTCACGCACATCCTGCCGCAGCGCGTGCTCGACCTGCCGGCGCGGGGCACGGTCCAGTACCACCCGTCGCTGCTGCCGAAGCACCGCGGCATCAACGCCATGCACTGGGCGATCCGCGCCGGCGAGACCGCGACGGGCCTGACGGTCTTCTGGGTCGACGCCGGCATCGACACCGGCCCGATCCTGCTGCAGAAGCAGGTCGAGATCGGCCCCGATGACACGGTGGGTTCGCTCTACTTCGACCGGCTCTTCACGCCCGGCGTCGAGGCACTGGTCGAGGCCGTACGCCTGGTGCGCGATGGCAGGGCGCCGCGGATCCCGCAGGACGAGTCGCAGGCGACGTACGAGCCGCCGGCCGACGACGCGAACAGCGGCATCGACTGGGCGCTGCCGGCGCAGCAGGTCTACAACCTCATCCGCGGCTCCAACCCGACGCCCGGCGCCCATGCCCGCTTGCGCGGCGGGCAGGTGCGCATCTTCGACGCGCGCCTGACCGCCGGCGCCCCCGGTGCCACACCCGGCACGGTCCTCGCCGTAGCCGACGGCGGCATCGACATCGCACTCGCCGGCGGCACGCTGCACGTGCAGCGGGTGCAGCCCGCCGCCGGCAGGAAACAGCCGGCAGGCGAGTGGGCCGCGGCGGCGGGCTTGCGGACGGAGGAGCGGTTCGAAAACTGCGCGACGGCCTGATGCGATCCTCTCGTCCCGGCGTCAGGCGTAGACCTTGATGTTGAGCGTCGCGAGCAGCTCGCTGATCTCCTCGCGGGCCGGGAGATCGCTGAGGTCGACTCCGTGGCTCACGCAGGTAAGTTCAACTCCGACCGGCGTGCGGTCAGCGGCGTAGTCGACGCGGCGCTCTCTACCGAGATCCTCCCCGAATGCGTAGCCCTTGTCCGAGAGGTAGATGTAGATCGCGTCAGCGTCCGTGTCGTATTCGTACCGCACGCTACCCCAGCGGCCGCCCCGCCAGGTCCAGCGCCAGATCCACCAGCGTGCGCACGGGGATGCCGCTCGCGCCCTTTACCCGCACGCCCTTCTCCTTTTCGATGAAGTCGACGCCGGCGATGTCCAGGTGCGCCCACGGGCGGCCGTCGATGAACTCCTTGAGGAAGAAGGCGGCGAAGATCGAGCCGGCGTTGCGGCCGCCCGAGTTCTTCATATCGGCGACGTCGCTCTTGATCGCCTCGCGGTACTCGGGGAACATCGGTAGCTGCCAGCACTTCTCGCCCGCGCGCGCGGCCGCCGCCTGTACGCGCGCGGCCCAGGCGTCGTCGTTCGCGAACAGCCCGTACGCGACGTCGCCGAGCGCGATCGACATCGCCCCGGTGAGCGTCGCGACGTCGACGAGCGGCGAGAGGTCGAGCTTGCACGCGTAGGCCAGCGCGTCCGCGAGGATCAGGCGGCCCTCGGCGTCGGTGTTGATCACCTCGATCGTCTTGCCATTCATCGCGGTCAGCACGTCGCCGGGCTTGGTCGCGTTGCCGCCGGGCATGTTCTCCGTGGCCGGCACGAGCGCGGTCACGTTGATCCGCGGCTTCAGGCGCGCGATCGCGCGCATCGCCGCGATGACGCAGGCGCCGCCCGACATGTCGCCCTTCATCTCCTCCATGCCCTGAGCCGGCTTGATGGAGATGCCGCCGGTGTCGAACGTGATGCCCTTGCCGATCAGGCCGAGCGGCTTCTCGTCGCCGGCTCCCTTGTACGTCAGCACGATGAACTTCGGCGGCTGCTGGCTGCCCTTCGCGACGCCCAGGAAGCCACCCATGCCCATCTGCGCGCACTCCTCCCGGTCGAGGATGCGGCAGCCCAGGCCCTCGGCCTGCGCCATCGCCTCCGCGCGCGCCGCGAACTCAGACGGCGTCAGCACGTTCGACGGCTCGTTCGCGAGGTCGCGGGCGAAGTTCGCCGCCTCGGCGACGATGACGCCGCGCGCGGCGGCCTCGGTCAGCGCGTTGACCTTCGCCTGGTCGTGCTCGACGATGGTCAGCGACTTCAGTTCGCCCGCGTCCTCGTCGGCCTTCTTGTGCCGCTCGAAGCGGTACAGGCCCAGCACCGTGCCTTCGGCGATCGCCTGCGCGCACGCCGCCGGGTCGAGGCCGGCGATGCCCGCCCCGTGCGCGATCGTCGCGGCGTCCGTGATCCGCCTGCCGCGCAGGAAGCGCGCGATGTTCGCGCTCAGGTCGCGCACGCGGTCGACGGTGAACTCCTCGCTCTTGCCAAGCCCGGCGACGAGCACGCGCGGCGCCCCGATGCCGCGGCCGACGGTATGCAGCAGCGTCATCTCGCACCACCTGCCACGGATGTCGCCCGAGGCGATCAGCTCCGAGATCATGCCCGAGAGCGCCCGGTCGACGGCGCCCGTACCGCCGCCCGGCGCGCCGACGCCCTGGAACAGGTTCACGACGACGCACGGCGTCTGCACGTTCGCGATGTCGCCTGAAGTGACACGGATATCCATGCGGGGTGTGCTCTCCTCGTTGGCCCTCAGCGCGGCGGGGATGCGGTGGGGGATCGCTGCATCATAGGAATCGGCCGATGGGCGGGCAATGCGCGGTAGGGGCGCCCCCTAAGCGGAGGCAGCCTCCGCCGCGATCTCGCGCCGCAGCTCGTCCGGGGCGATGCTGCCGGGCGTCAGCCGCTCGCGCACGAGTCGCTGTGCGACGCGCTGGAGCGCGGCGTTGGCGGGCGTCGGGATGCCGTACAGCCGCCCGAGGAGCACGATCTCCCCGTTCAGGAAGTCCGTCTCGACCGATCCCGCGCCGCGGGCGACGCTCTGCCACGTCGAGCCGCCGCCACGCGGCTTGCCGCCGATCGGCCGCAGACGCAGCGCGTCCCCGGACGGGCCGTGCGGCTGCCGACGCGCGTCCATCTCCTCGTCCGACGCCCAGGCGACGCCGGCCGCGCGAAAGCAGGCGACGGCCTCGTCCCGGAGCCGGGCGAGCACGTCCCCGACGCCCGCGTCGCGCGCCGCATCGAAGGAGAAGACGCCGAGGCCGATCGCCGCTTGCAGCGCGTTGCCCAGGTTCGAGAGCAGCTTGCCGTACTTCCAGCGCATGATGTCGGCGACGGGGTGCGCGCTGAAGCCGGCGGCTGCGAGGCCGGCCGCGATCTCCGCGGCGAGCGCGTCGTCACCGGCCGGGTAGCGCCCGCAGTCGAGGATGCCGTTCGCCGCGGCGTGGATCTGCACGATGCCTGGCTCCAGGTAGGTCGCGGGCAGGATGACGAGCATGCCGTAGACGCGCGCGAACCGCCGCAGCGCGAGCCGCTCGTTTTCGACGCCGTTCTGGGCGCACACCACGGGCACGGCGTCGCCCGCCGCAGCACGCAGGTCGTCGAGCGCGCGCTCCGTGTGCTGCGTCTTCATCGTCAGCAGCGCGACGTCGCCATCGCGGAAGTCGATCTCGGATGGATGCCCGGCGGCCGCGACCGGCAGCGTCACGTCCTCGTCCGGCGTCTGGAGCGTCAGGCCGCGGGCGCGCATCGCGTCGAGATGCGCGCCGCGCGCGATCGCCACGACCTCCTGCCCGTGCTGCTGCAGCCGCGCCGCGATCACGCCGCCGACCGCCCCCGCGCCATAGATGATGTATCGTGTCATCGCCGCATGGATCCCGTCCCCAGCACCCAGTACCCAGTACCCAGTCGGTACCCAGCTCACACCACGTGCATGCCCGGCGCCGGGAAGCCGCGGCAGAAGTCCCGCACCTCGGCGGCGATGCGGTCGAGCGCGTCGCCGTCGTCGACGTGCGCCACCACCTCGTCCATCCAGCGCGCGATCCGGCGCATCTCCTCTTCCTTCATGCCGCGCGTCGTCACCGACGGCGTGCCGATGCGCAGGCCGCTCGGGCTGAACGGCTTGCGCGGGTCGAAGGGGATCGTGTTGTAGTTGCCGACGATCCCCGCCCGGTCGAGCGCCTTCGCCGCCTTCTTGCCGATCACCTTCTTGCCCGTCAGGTCGATCAGGATCAGGTGGTTGTCGGTGCCGCCCGTCACGAGGTCGAACCCCCGCTCCCGCAGCTCCGCCGCCAGCACCTTCGCGTTGGCGACGACCTGCCGCCCGTAGGCGCGGAAGTCCGGCGTCGCCGCTTCGCGCAGCGCGACGCCGATACCGGCGATCGTGTTCTCGTGCGGCCCGCCCTGCAGCGCGGGGAACACCGCCTTGTCGATGGCTTCGGCGTGCTCCTGCTTGCACAGGATCATCGCGCCGCGCGGGCCGCGCAGCGTCTTGTGCGTCGTCGTCATGATGGCGTCGGCGTACGGCGCGGGGTCCGGGTGCACGCCGGCGACGATGAGCCCGCTGATGTGCGAGATGTCGGCGAGGAAGTAGGCGCCGGCCCCCTTCGCGATCTCGCCGAACGTGGCGAAGTCGTACAGCCGCGGGTACGCCGTCGCGCCGGCGACGATGATCTTTGGCCGCTCCGCCTTCGCGATCGCGCGCACCCGGTCGTAGTCGATGAGGTGCGTCTTCGGGTCGACCTCGTAGCGCACTGAGGTCCAGAAGCGGCCCGTCGCACTGACGCCCCAGCCGTGCGTCAGGTGGCCGCCGTGCGGCAGCGCCAGGCCCATGATCTTGTCGCCCGGCTCGAGCAACGCGTAGTACACCGCCAGGTTCGCCGGCGAGCCGGAGTACGGCTGCACGTTCGCGTGCCCGACGCCGAAGAGCCCCTTCGCGCGCTCCTGCACCAGCGTCTCGAGCGCATCGACGTTGCGCTGGCCCTCGTAGTAGCGCTTTCCGGGGTAGCCTTCCGAGTACTTGTTCGCCAGCACGGACCCCGTCGCCTCCATGACGGCGCGAGAGGTGTAGTTCTCGGACGGGATGAGGCGGATGCTGTCGACCTGGTACTGCTCTTCGGCCTTGATCAGCCGGTAGATCTGGGGGTCGGTGCGCTCAACCTCGGCCAGGTAGGGGTCGCCGACTTCGGTGGTCATGGGTCCGTCCTTTCGGATGTGACGGGGACGGCGCTCACGCTCCGTCCGGCATCTCGCGCAAACAAAACGGCCACGGCCGCCGGACGGCCGTGGCGCGCTACGCAGCGATCCGCCAACCCCGCCCCTAGCGGCGTGGCCCGCGTCCAACTCCCACGCGGCCGATGTCCGATGTCATGATGCAGCCGCAGCGTAACGAAGCCCGGCCGATGGTGTCAACGCGCGACGGCGGCTATCGTTCCCCGGACGGCGCGCGGACGCGGCGAGATGGAGGCGACGGTGGTCAGTGACGGGCTGCTCGCGTTCGAAGGGGTGATCGCCTACGGCACGCGGGATGCCGAGGAGGCGGCGCACTTCTTCGAACACACCCTCGGCCTCGGCCCTGCCGCCGGCGACGGCGACGTGCGGTTCTACGCGCTCGCCGAAGGCCTCGCGCTTGCCGTGGACACCGGCGGCGGCTACGCCGGCCTGCCGCCGTACCTGCTCTTCAGCACCGGCGACCTGGATGCCGCGCGCCAGCACTTCCTGCGGCGCGGCTGCGACGTCGTGGAGATGGAGAGCGGCGGCGAGGCGGGCGGCGGCTTCTTCGCACGCGCCCCCGAGGGGCATACCGTCTGCGTGGTCGACCGGACCTCGCTCGAGGACGAGTAGGGGCGCTGCTCGCCGTGCGCCTCGGTCTGCTGGGGGCGGACCGGGCGAAGCTGAGGCTGCGCGGCTCAACCGGTGGCCGCCGGCCGCCGCGCCGTCTCGCCTCTGTTATCCTTGACCACTACCAATGACAACGACCGCGCTGCCGCCTGCCTCGCGCTTCCGCCTCGCGCTCCCTGCCTCCGTTTCGGTGCTGGCGGAGCGCGACTTCCGGCTGATCTGGCTTGGCTCCGCGGTGTCGCTCGTCGGCACGTGGATGCAGGTGATCGCGCAGGGCATCGTCGTGCTGACGCTCTGGGACTCGCCCTTCGCGCTCGGCATCATCAGCTTCGCGAACATGGCGCCGAGCCTCGTCGTGATGCTCTTCGGTGGCGTCCTGGCGGACCGCGCCGAGAAGCGGCTGATCCTGATCGCCACACAGGGCGCGATGGCGCTCGCCGCCGCGGTGGTCGGGCTGCTCGTGCTATCGGGCGCGCTGGCGTTCTGGATGCTCGTCGTCGTCGCGCTGGGGCTCGGCGTGGCGATCGGGTACGACCTGCCGGCCTACCAGGCGCTGCTGCCGGACCTCGTGCCGCCCGAGAAGATCGGACAGGTCGTCGCGCTGAACTCGTCGACGTTCCACGGCACGCGCATGGTCGGGCCCGCAATCGGTGGAGTCGTGATCGCGGTGCTCGGCTTCGCGGCGGCGTACTTCCTGAACGCGGCGAGCTTCCTCGCGGTCATCCTGAGCCTGCTATTGATCAAGCACCGGCCCCGTGCGCTCGCCGGGGGTGAGCGCCGCCTGCCGGCGCTCGAAGGGCTGCGCGAGGGCATCCGCCATGCGCGCGGCCGGCCAAACCTGCAGGCGATGATCGCGCTCACGGGCCTGAACACGATCTTCCTGTTCCCGAGCATCGCCGTGCTGCTGCCGTACTACGCGACCGACGTGCTGGGCCGTGGCGCGACGGTGCTGGCGCTCCTGATGGCCGCGACCGGCGTCGGGTCGATGTTCGGCGCGCTCCTGCTGATCTGGTGGGCGGACAAATGGCGCGAGGCGCGCATCTGGTCTGGCGCCCTGGCGGCGCCGGCGACGCTCGTGGCGCTTGCGCTCTCGCGCTCGCCGGCCGTGTCGATCGTCGCGGCAGGGATGGCGTCGCTCGCATTTTCGGCCCAGCTCGGCCTGATCCAGATGATGATCCAGGAGTCGACACCGTCGCGGTTCCGCGGGCGCGTCATGTCGCTGCACGGCATCACCTTCACCGGCAGCATGCCGCTCGCCGGCCTCGCCGCCTCCGGCGCGGCGGTCGCGTTCGGCCTGCCAGCGGTGATGGCGGCGTCGGCGCTGGCCTCTCTCGTGTCCAGCGTCTGGATGCTGCGTTTCGCCGGCGGCGGCATCGCGCAGGTTGTGCGTGACTCGTCCCTGGAGTACGAAGCCGTGATCGCGGATGGCGGTTAGGGGGCGCGACGGGGGCCGAAGACGCCGCAGGTGGGCGCAGGTGGGATGCCGGGGCAGGTGGGAGGATCCCGTACCGCACGGCTCTTCCGCGTGGCCTCGCAGCTCGAAGTAGCGGCGCCGTGGTCAGATCGCTGGCCCGCAGTCGCCCGGGCGTGAGGGGTTGGATGTTGATTACGCGCCGCCAGCGAGCAGTTCGGTCACGACCTCGTTGACCGTGCGGCCATCGGCGCGGCCGCGCAGGCGCGCCATCGCCGCGGGCATCACCCTGCCCTTGTCGCCGGGGCCGCTCGCCCCCACCTCGGCGATCACCGCGCGGACCTCGGACGCGATCTCGTCCCGGCTGAGCTCCTGCGGCAGGTAGGCGTCGATGATCGCCGCCTCCGCCTCCTCGCGCTCGGCGAGGTCGGTGCGCGCCGCCTTGCGATACTCCCCGGCGCTCTCCCGCCGCTGCTTCGCCTGCTTGCGGAGCACGGCGGCCACGTCGGCGTCCGCCAGCTCGCTGCGGGACGCCGCGGCGTCCTTCACGTCCACCCGGGCGATCTCGGCGTTGCTGATCGCCGTCAGGACGCTGCGCAGGACGTTGCGGCGCAGCTCGTCGCGCGCCCGCATGGCGTCCTTCAGGTCGTCCGAGAGGCGCACCTTTATGGTCATCGGCCCGGTCCCTCCGTCGCTCGCGCGCCCGCCGTCAGGCGTCACTGTACCCCGCCGCGCCCGCTGGCGCCGCCTGAGAGACCATCACAAGAGCCTGCCAACCATGACCCTCCGGTATCTCAACGTCGGCCTGCGCCTGCCGAAGATACCTTCATGAACGCATGAACGCATGAGCCGGAGCTATGAGATGTACGAACGTATGCTGGTACCGATCGATGGCAGCCACGGCTCGGCGTCCGTGGTGCCGGCCGCGGCCGAGCTCGCCCGCCGTCTGGGAAGCCGTGTGGACCTGCTGCTGGTGGAGCCGGAGACGGGCGCCCGGTTGCCCCACCCTGAGCACCACCGCCCCATCGCCCGGCGTGCCGGTGACCCGGACGCGCTCGTGCCCGGCACCTTGACCCCGCAGGCCGTGCGCTCCGCCAACGAGCGATACGTCGAGCGCCACATCGAGGAGTTCGACGCGCTCGGTGTCGAGGCGCGCGGCAAGGTCGTCTGTGGCGAGGCCGTCGAGGAGATCCTGCGCGCCGCGCTCGAGCTTCGCTCCGACGTCATCGCCATGGCGACGCGCAAGCTCAGCAACTTCGCCCGGCGCGAGACCGGCAGCATCGCGGAGGAGGTGCTGTGGCGCTCGCGGCTGCCCGTGCTGCTCATCGCCTGCGGCTAGCGGCGACGGCCGGCGCTGAGGCGCGGGGCGCGGCAAGCAGCGCCCCTACCGGCCACCCGGCCCGGGGTCCGATCGGCGAACCACGCGCGTCAGGCGGGCGGGGTGCGAGCGCGTCGAGCCATCGGACGGTCACGCTCCGACGGTCGGCGCTGGGGCGCGGGGCGCGGCAAGCAGCGCCCCTACCGGTTACTCAACCCGGGATCCGATCGGCGAACCACGCGTCCGGCGGGCGTGGCGCGAGCGCGTCACGCCACCGGACGGTCACGCTCCGACGGCCGGCGCTGGGGCGCGGGGCGCGGCAAGCAGCGCCCCTACCGGCCACCCGGCCCGGGGTCCGATCGGCGAACCACGCGCGTCAGGCGGGCGGGGTGCGAGCGCGTCACGCCACCGGACGGTCACGCTCCGACGGCCGGCGCTGGGGCGCGGGGCGCGGAAAGCAGCGCCCCTACCACATCGCTTGACCCGCGAGCCTGGGCGCCGAAACCGCACGCCGGCGGGCGACGGGCGAGGTGCGCCCGCATCGCGTCGGCGACGCGTCGGCTTCGCGGCGGGCGCGCGTCCGGTACGGCGCACGGCGAAACCGCATGATGCTCCCGTCTACCGCGTCCGGTGCCTCACGAGAGGCGGCGGGCGCAGGACGAGATGCGCGACGGAGCAGCCCGACGGGACGCCGATGCGGTTGAAGTTCTTGCCCTGCTGTCGACCGCTGCCACAGCGCCCGAGTGTGCGGCGGGCCCGGCCGGGCTGCTCCGTCCGCCATGAAGGGGACGCTGCCGGTGGCAGACAACCTCCGGGGCTGGTGGGGCGGATGACGGGCTGAAGCGGCGCGCGGCCGCCGCCGGCAGCGATGCGTTCGCCGCGCGGCAGCGGATCAGGCGCGCGCGGCCAGCAGCGCGGCGACGCGGTCGAGGATGCGGTGGCCGACCTCGTACTTCGAGAGCAGCGGCAACTCCTCGCAGTTGCCGGCGGCGTCGATGAGGGTGACCAGGTTCGTCTCCGTGCCGAAACCGGCGCCGGCCGCACGGACATCGTTGGCGACGATCAGGTCGAGTCCCTTGCGCGCGACCTTCGCGCGCGCGTTCTCGCGCATGTCCTGCGTCTCCGCGGCGAAGCCCACCTTGATGAAGCCGCCGCCCAGCCCGGCGAGGATGTCCGGGTTTGGCACGAGCTGGACCGTCAATCCTTCGGCCGAGCGCTTGATCTTTTGGTCCG
>JAKAMA010000046.1 GCA_021813085.1 Chloroflexota bacterium
GGACATCGGCATCGCCATGAGCACGGGGACGGATGTGGCGATCGAGGCGGGCGACATCACGCTGCTGCACGGCGACATCTCGAAGGTCGCGGAGGCGATCGCGCTGAGCCGCCAGACGCTGACGACAATCAAGCAGAACCTCGGGTGGGCGTTCGGCTACAACGTCGTTGCGATCCCGATTGCGGCGCTCGGGTTTCTGAATCCGATCATCGCGGGCGCGGCGATGGCGTTCAGTTCGGTGTCGGTGATGACGAACAGCCTGCGGCTGCAGTCGAAGGCGCGGGAGATCGCGCAGCGGAGCGGCAACGAGTACGCGGCGCCGGCGACGAACTTCCTGGCGGCGAATGCGGGGCCGGCGCTGGCGATGGCGTTCGCGGCGGTGGTGCTGATCGTGCCGCTGATCATCTTCACCGGAATCCAGCACGGTTGGCTGTAACGGCGGCCCGCTGACCGCGACTGAGACGGGACTTGCGTGCGCAGCAGCCGGCGCGCGCAGCTACGTCGGTGCGCCGGGACACCCTGCACGGCCGCGGATCCCCGCGGCTTGCTCCCGCTCGCCCGCCGGAGGGCGTACACTCATCGATACACGCGGCACCGCGCACGGCCAGCGCATCGGGGCGCAGCGCACGCTGCGCGGCTACGGGAGTACGGCATGGCGCAGATCGACGGCGGCGACCTCGTCGCACGCATGCTCAAGCGGGAGGGCATCGACACCGTCTTCACCCTCTCGGGCGGGCACATCCAGAACATCTACGACGGCTGCATCGACGAGGGGATCCGCGTCATCGACACGCGGCACGAACAGGTGGCGGGGCACGCGGCCGAGGGCTACAGCCGGCTGACGCGCCGGTGCGGCGTCGCGCTGGTCACGGCGGGCCCGGGCGTCACCGACACGGTCACGGCCGTGGCGACGGCGTACCAGAACGCGAGCCCGATGCTCGTGATCGGCGGCGCGGCGCCGCTCAATACGTCGCTCATGGGGGCGCTGCAGGAGATCCCGGGCACGGTGGAGATGATGCGGCCGATCACCAAGTGGTCTGCCACGGTGCCGTTCACGAAGCGCATCCCGGACTACCTGGCGCAGGCCTTCCGCATCGCACTGACGGGCCGCTACGGGCCGGTGTTCCTGGAGATCCCTTCGGACATCCTCTTCGGCCGCGTCGAGGAGGGCGAGGTCGAGCTCCCCACGGGGTACCGGACGGAGGGGCGCACGCAGGGCGACTTCGCGCTGATTAGGGAGGCGGCGAAGCTGCTCGCCGTCGCCGAGCGCCCGGTCGTGATGGGCGGCACGGGCGTGTACTGGTCGGACGCCGGCGACGCGCTGCGCGAGCTGGCGGAAAAGATCCAGGCGCCGATCTACCTGAACGACATGGGGCGCGGCACGGTGAGCCAGGAACACCCGCAGTTCATGAGCCGCACGCGGCGCACGGCGTTCGGCGAGACCGACGTGATCCTCTTCGCCGGTACGATGATCGACTTCCGGCTGCGCTACGGCCGCGGCATCAATCCGGCGGCGAAGGTGATCTCGATCGACATCGACCCGAACGAGCTGGGACGGAACCGCGGGGTCGACATCGGCATCGAGGGCGACCCGAACAACGCGCTGCGGCAGCTCACGGCGGAGATCGGCGCGCGCACGGTCCGGCACGACGCCTGGCTCGGGAAGCTGCGCGACGGCGAGACGAAGGTGGTCGAGCTGCGGCAGCGCTGGCTGCACTCCGACGCGTCGCCGATCCACCCGCTGCGGCTGTGCAACGAGATCGCGAAGTTCGTCGACGACGGGACGATCGTCGTAGGCGACGGCGGCGACATCGTCGGCCTGTCGTCGCAGGTGCTGCCGGTGAACAACCCCGGGCAGTTCATGGGGCCGGGGCCGCTGGGGACGCTCGGCGTCGGCACCGGCTTCTGCATCGCTGCCAAGGCCGTGCACCCGGAGAAGAAGGTGCTGATGGTGAACGGCGACGGCGCCTTCGGCCTCAACGGCTTCGACTTCGACACGCTGGTGCGCTTTGGCATGCCGGTGGTGTCGGTCGTCGGCAACGACCGCCAGTGGGGGCAGATTATCGTCGGGCAGGAGAAGATGTACGGGGAGGAGCGCGTCGTGGCGACGCGGCTCGCCGACAGCGCGCGCTACGACAAGGTCGTCGAGGCGCTCGGCGGGCACGGCGAGTACGTCACGGAGGCGGACGACATCTTCCCGGCGATCGAGCGGGCCTTCGCCTCCGGCAAGCCGGCGTGCGTGAACGTGATCATCGACCAGAAGCCGGAGGGCGTCTCCGGCGGGTACGAGTTCCTGGGGTAGGGGGCGGTCGGAGGTTGGAAGTTAGCGGTAGGGAACCGGATCGCCGACAAGACCGCTTGCATGTCGGAACGCGGCTCGGGCGGCCGTAGCGTGATTAGACCCGGGGCTTCCCGACTGCGTGCGCGGCGGCAGCTGGCGGTTGCGCTGCTCCTCGTGCCGCTGCTGGTGCTTGGAGCGCTGCTCGGGGCAGCGAAGTGCTATCCGCCGAACACGCGTGTCGTCGTGTTCATGCAGGGGCTGTACAGCAGCCTCGATGCGAGCGGGCCGGTGACCGACGGCGTCGAGCCCCACACCTTCGACACGCTGAAGCAGGCGTTCATCGCGAAGGGCTACGACCCGGCGAAGCTGCTCGATTTCAGCTATGCCGGCGGCACCATCTCGGCCGACGGCGCCTGGCATCCGGCGCCGTACGGCTGCGAGATCACGGACCGGACGTCCGACCAGAACCTGGTGCCGCTCGAGCGGATGCTGAGCGACTACCGCGCGGCGCATCCGAAGGCGCACTTCACGCTGGTCGGGCACAGCCTGGGCGGCTACCTGGCGTTCCTCGAGGGCGCACGCGAGGCGGCGCGGCCGCTGGCGCAGCAGCTCGGCATCGACGCGGTGGTGACGCTCGACGCGCCGCTGAAGGGCGTCAACGCGGACAAGAAGTTCGTGCTCGACATCTCGTCGCCCTGCGCGAAGACGTACCTCGCGGGCGGCGAGCTGGTGGAGGTGCGGCAGGACCCGGCGACGCCGGCGACGCGCGCGGCGCAGGCGGCGGCGATGGCGCAGCAGGGGATCCGGCTGGCGACGCTCGGTAGCGACTTCGACTGTCTCTACAACCTGCCGTACTGCATCGGCAGCGGCACCAACGACACGGACAGCCAGTTCCTGCCGGGGCAGGCGGCGCTCTCGCGCGCCTACGAGATCCACATCAACCCGTTCCTCAGCCACTTCGCGATCCTGGCCAACGCGGCAGCGGTGGCGGACACGGTGCGGTTCGTGGGTGCGCCGTAGGCAACGCGCGGCCGACGCGGCCGGAGGACGGAGCTGAAGCTCCTTCGCTACAACGCTGCCTCCCGGCATCGTACCGTCTCGGGAGCGGGCGGCCGGCGGGCGAGCGCCCGTCCATGCACATGCCCGCACGAGCCGGTACCATCCAGCAGGCGCGCGTCGACGCGACGCCGCACCACGGATCCAGTCACCCGCACAACACACATGATCAAGATCGCACACCCGCTGATCGACGACGACGACCGCAAGGCGGTGCTGGAGGCGCTCGGTTCGGGGCAGCTCGCGCAGGGACCGCGCGTGGCGGCGTTCGAGCGCGCGTTCGCCGGGTACATCGGCGTCAAGCACGCGGTGGCGGTCAGCAGCGGGACGGCGGCGCTCCACGTCGCGCTGCTCGCGCACGACGTCGGGCCGGGCGACGAGGTGATCGTACCTGCATGCTCGTTCGCGGCGACGGCGAACGCGGTGCTGCACGCGGGCGCGCGGCCCGTCTTCGTCGACGTGCGCGACGACGACTTCGGCATCGACCCGGCGCAGGCCGAGGCCGCCATCACGCCGGACACCCGCGCGCTGATCGCCGTGCACCTGTACGGGCAGCCGTGCGCCATCGATGCCATCGCGGCGCTCTGCGCGCGGCGCGACATCACGCTGATCGAGGATGCGGCGCAGGCGGCCGGCGCGGCGATGCACGGGCGGCGCGCGGGCGCGTTCGGTACCGGGTGCTTCTCGTTCTACGCGACGAAGAACCTGACCACCGGCGAGGGCGGCATGATCACCACCGACGATGATGCCATCGCCGACGCCGCCCGGATGCTGCGGTCGCAGGGGGAGCGCGAGCGCTACGTGACGGAGGCGCTCGGCTACAACTTCCGCATGACCGAGATGGCGGCGGCGCTCGGCGCGTCGCAGCTCGTGAAGCTGGACGCGCGGAACGGCGTCCGGCGCGCGCACGCGGCGCGGCTCAGCGGGCTGCTGGCGGCAAACCGGACGCTGGTCGTGCCGCGCGAGCTTCCGGATCGGCGCCACGCCTGGCACCAGTACACCGTCCGTGTGCGTGCGGGGCGCGAAGCGCGCGACGCGCTGCGTGCGGGACTGCAAGCGCGCGGCGTGGAGTCGGCGGTCTTCTATCCGACGCCGATCCACCGGCAGCCGCTGTATCGCCGCCTGGGGTACGGCGAGCTGTCGATGCCGGTGGCGGAGCGGCTTGCCGGCGAAGTGCTCTCGCTGCCGGTGCACCCGGCGCTCTCGGAAGCCGACATCGACGCGGTGGCGGCGGCGGTGGACGCGTTGACGGCTTGACGGGGGCCTCACCCCCCGGCCCCCTCTCCGACGAGCGGAGAGGGGGAGTCCGCGCGATGGGGCACGGACGCGCTGCGACGGCGACGGCGCGCGCACGACGGGGCGCGGCAAGCAGCGCCCCTATGTCTGAGGTCTGCGACATTCTGGACGCACGCGGGTGGCGGCTGCGGTGGACGCGTTGACGGCGTGACGGGGGCCTCACCCCCCGGCCCCCTCTCCGACAAGCGGAGAGGGGGAGTCCGCGCGATGGCGCACGCACACGCTGCGACGGCGATGGTGCGCGCACGACGGGGCGCGGGCGACGGACCAGGCGGGACTGAGGCAGCGCGGAGCAGGACGGGCGCGGCGAGCAGCGCCCCTACGTCTGGCGTGCGTGAGCATCCGCGCGCAGATCACCTCCATCGGTCCACCTCCGATCACCGACGTCTGATATCAGGGCCACTGAACCTCCGGCGTCTCGTTCGCCACAGCCGGCGCCGGATACACTGCGCGCATGAGCGAGAGCAGGCGCCTGCGGGCGGCGGTGATCGGCCTCGGGGCGATGGGGGTGAACCACGCCCGTGTGTATGGCGAGATCCCCGACATCGATCTGGCGGCCGTCTGCGACAGCGACGCCGCGCGCGTCGATCAGGCTACACACGGCCGCACGCTGCGCGGCTACACGGACTTCCGCACGATGCTCGACGAGGAGCGCATCGACCTCGTGAGCGTGTGCGTGCCGACGCGCGCGCACCTCGAGGTCGCGCTCGCGGTCATCGAGCGCGGGGTGCCGCTGCTCGTCGAGAAGCCGCTGACCGCGACGCTCGATGAGGGGATCCGGCTGCGCGACGCCGCGGCGTCGGCCAGCGTGCCGCTGACCGCGGGCCACATCGAGCGCTTCAACCCGGCGGTGATCGCGCTGAAGGAGCGGGTGCGCGCGGGCGAGCTGGGGCGCGTGCTGCAGGTGCACGCGCGGAGGGTCGGCCCGTTTCCGGAGCGGGTGCGCGATGTCGGCGTCGTGCTGGACCTGGCGCCGCACGACATCGACGTGATGCGCTTCGTGGTCGGCAGCGAGGTCGCGCGCGTGCAGGCGGAGACGGAGCAACGCATCAACACGGAGCGCGAGGACATGCTGAGCGGGCTGCTGCGCTTCGCGAACGGTGTCGTCGGCGTGCTCGACATCAACTGGCTGACGCCGGCGAAGATCCGCGAGCTTTCGGTGCTCGGCGAGCGCGGCATGTTCGTGGTGGACTATCTGGCGCGCGAGCTGACGTTCTTCGAGAACGACTTCCAGCCGCGCGACCAGGAGGGCGGTTGGGCGGCGCGCCACCTGAAGGGGGTGAGCGAGGGCCCGGTGCACCTGCTGAAGGTGGATAAACGCGAGCCCCTGCGCGTCGAGCTCGAGTCGTTCGCGCGGGCGGTGCGCGACGGCACGCCGCCCGCCGTTTCGCCCGACGACGCGCTGGCGGCGCTGGCCGTCGCCGAGGCGCTCGTGCGCGCGGCGGAGACGCACATGGCGGTGACGCTGCCGACGACAACAGACGGCAAACAGCAAACAGCAAAGGCCAGCGAACAACAGACGGCCGGGAGCGGGGCGGCTTGAACGTCGCGGTCGTGGGGTTGGGGAAGATCGGGGTGCCGCTGGCGGTGCAGTTCGCGTCGAAGGGCGCGACGGTCGCCGGCTACGACGTCGACCCCGCGCGCGTCGACGCGATCAACGCGCGTCGCAATCCGCTGCGCGGCGAGCCCGGGCTCGACGAGATGCTGCCGAGCGCCGTCGCGAGCGGCCGTCTGCGCGCGACGGCGGACGCGCGCGATGCCGTCGCCGACGCAGAGGCCGTCGTCCTGATCGTGCCGGTGGACATCGGCCCGTCGCACCAACCCGACTTCACGCTGCTCGACGCGGCGGTCGACGCCGTCGCACCGCACCTCCGGCGCGGGGTGCTGGTGATCGTCGAGACGACGGTGCCCGTCGGGACGACGCGCGGCCGCGTCGGCGCGCGCATCGCCGCCGCGTCGGGGTTCGCGCCGACGACGGACTTCTCGCTCGCCTTCAGCCCGGAGCGCGTGTCGTCGGGCACGGTGCTGCGCGACCTGCGCATCTACCCGAAGGTGGTCGGCGGCATCGACGCGCACAGCGCGGCGCGCGCGACGCAGTTCTACCGCTCGCTGCTCGATGCGGAGGTGATGGCGCTGCGCGACGCGGAGACGGCGGAGTTCTCGAAGCTCGCGGAGACGACGTACCGCGACGTGAACATCGCCCTGGCGAACGAGTTCGCGCGCATCGGCGACCGGCTGGGCGTCGACGCGCTGCAGGCGATTGAGGCGTCGAACACGCAGCCGTACTCGCACATCCACACGCCGGGCGCCGGCGTCGGCGGACACTGCATCCCGGTGTATCCGTACTTCCTCGCCGATGCGCAGGCGGAGCTGATCCCGGCGGCGCGGCGCATCAACGACGACATGGCGGGCTACGCCGTCGCACGGCTCGCGCGGGCGCTGCGGACGATCGACGGCGCGACGGTCGTCGTACTAGGGCTGGCGTATCGGGCCAACGTCAAGGAGTGGCGGCACTCGAGCGCGTTCGGGCTGGCATCGGCGCTGGGCGGCGCCGGCGCGCGCGTCTACGTGCACGACCCGCTGTTCACGGCGGAGGAGGTGCGGGCCTGCGGCCTCGAGCCGCCGCCGACGTTCCCGTTGGCCGCGGACGCGCTCGCCGTGCAGGCGTGGCACGACGCCTATCGCCCGGACGGGCGCTGCGCGATCGACTTCGCGAAGTTCCCCGGCCTGCGGGCGGTGCTCGACGGGCGGGCGGTGCTCGATCCGGCAGCGGTCGAGGGTGCGGGGATCGCGTACGTGGGGGTCGGACGGTAGCGCTCCGTGGACCGCGACCATCGCGGCAGCGGCCAGCGCACAGCTTCTGCCGGTGCTAGGCTGTAGACGATGATGACCGAAGCGCCAGCAGCCGAGCACGACGCCTTCCTCGCTGAGGTCGATGCCTGTCTCGACGAGATGCGGCCGTACGTGCACTCGCACGGCGGCGAGCTGAACCTCGTCGGCTGGCTGCCGGACGAGGGGCGGCTGCGGTTGCAGCTCGCGGGCGCCTGCCACGGCTGCCCGATGAGCATGGTGACGATGAAGCTCGGGATCGAGCGGATCATCCAGGACCGTTTCCCGCAGGTGAAGTACGTCGAAGCGATCAAGGTGGACGACTTCGAGTACCCCGAGCTCGGCGGGGACTGAGGCCGCAAGGACACCGTCGCACACAAGAACACTTGTCCTAGTTGGTATCCGGTGCTATCGTCACTCCCATGGAAACGTCCTCCCTCGTTGCCGAGCTCGATATCGCCGGTCTCGCGGTCGCCCTTGGCGCCGGGGACTGCGGCGATCCTCTTTCGGCGGCCGAATCCCGTCTCGTTTCGATCGCCCGAGCTTCCGGTACCCGGCATTCGGCGGCGCGGATTCGAGCCCTACGGGCCGCCATCCGGGACGGTGGGGATCCCCTCGGCGAACTCCTGTGCGACGCTCGAAGCCAGGAGCGGCGGAGAGCACTGGGCAGCTTCTTCACGGATCGCTCAATCGTCGAAGCGATGACTCGCTGGACCGCGCAGCAGCGGCCGTCTGAAGTCGTCGACTGCGGGGCGGGAAGTGGGCGGTTTTCGCTCGCCGCCGCACGGATTCCGTCCGTGCGATCGGTCGTAGCCATCGATCGCGACCCGCTTGCGTGCCTCGTCACGCGCGCGAACGCCGCGGCCGTCAACCTGCAACGTTTGACGGTGCGCAATGCGGACTTCGTCACGCTGGCACTGCCTCCCGCCGATGGTATTCGAGCATTTGTTGGTAATCCGCCGTACGTGCGCCACCATCAGCTCACACAGCGACAGAAACAACGGGCACGCGCACTTGCGGGCGCGCTCAATATTCCATGGTCCGGTCTTGCCGGCCTACACGCCCATTTCCTGATCAAAGCGGCAGAATTATCACGGCCCGGCGATGTCCTCTGCTTTATCACCAGCGCCGAGTGGATCGACGTCAATTACGGGCAGGGCATCCGACAACTCCTCATGGATGGCCTGCGCGCAGAGGACCTTCACCTTCTACGCCCCGGCGCCGCGGCGTTTCCGGACGCTTCGACCACGGCACTGATCGTCTGCGCGCGAGCCGGTGGAGCCACGGAACAGGTGAGAGTCCGTACTGCGCAGCACATGTCGGGATTCGTCCAGCTCGCTCTGGGCGGCCAGATGGTGCCACGCGCGGCGCTGCAATCCGCGCGAGCGTGGGGTCGCATCGTCCGCCGCGACTACACCGAGGCCGATGAGACCGGCGCCCTTCCATTGGGAAGCATCGCACGTGTGCATCGCGGCGTCGTAACCGGCCGGAACGACTACTTCGTGATGACGAAGGCAAGAGCCCGGGCGCTGGGTCTCGAACGATCTGTGCGGCCCGTGGTCACATCCGCCGAAGAAGTACTACACGCCAATGGCACACTTCGTCGTGACCCGACGACGCGCGTGCTGCTGTGCCCGCCAGAACTCCATGAGCTGCCCCAGCGCGATCGCGAGGCGCTGCTCGACTACATCAAGGCCGGCGAAGCCCAAGGCGTGCATCAGACGTACGTGGCTTCGCACCGAAGTCCGTGGTGGCGCCCGCAGGTCAAGGGCGCGCCACCGATCGTGGCGACATACATGGCGCGCCAGGCGCCGGCGTTCGCCCTCAACCCGGAAGGCCTGCTTATCCTCAACGTCATGCACGGCATCTACCCCATGGTCCCTCTCGACGCGCACCAACTGGCCGAGTTGGCCGCGCTGCTCAACCGCATGAGGGAGTCGTACCGTGGCCACGGTCGCGTATATCACGGTGGCCTGGAAAAGTTCGAGCCACGCGAGATGGAGAGACTCATCCTGAAACCGGACAACTCACGGATCCTCGCGATGCTTTGCGATGCCTAGTCTCGTGCCCTCCCGATGGACGTCGGAGCGCATCGAGTCCGACAGGGTTCGCGCGCTAGGGCACTTTGTCGCGACATGGGGCGGCCAGGGAACTCGCGACTATGCGGTCAAGCTCTCAGAATTCTCCGAGGTCGTCCGAGCGCTATTCAGGGCCACCAAGGACCTGCGCGACCTCAGCGGCGACACGTTCACGCAATACCCGGCATTGCTCCAGGCTGCTCGATTCGTCACAGCGCCGCCGGTAAGCGCGGACGACCTCAAGACACTGATCGGCGGCAACCTCAGCACGCGGCAACCCGACGCCAGACGAGCGGCGGAGGCCGCGAGGATCGTGCGGTCGGCGTGGGATCCCGTGCGCTTCCCCTGGCTCGCGGCGAACCGTGAGCCGACGGATCAGGAGCGAGCCGCCGCGATCCCGTGGACCGCGAGCATCTGGGCGATCGAAGCGATGCGGACGGCCCGCCGGAACGCGTCCTCGAAGGCGGAGGAGCGCAAGACGAGCGAAGCGCTCATAGCAGCCGGTTTCGGCGAAGCAGATCGCCGGCCGATCCAGTCGCTCGATGACCTCCCTCGCGGCGTCTTCGCGGGGGAGTCGATGGTGGGCGCGCATCGATGCGATCGGCCGGTGCGCTTGCACGACGGACGGCTCCTGGCGATCGAGTGCAAGGTCTCGAACAGCACCATCAACAGCCGCAAGCGGCTCAACGGCGACTGCGGAGCGAAGGCCGCCGACTGGAGGCGGCAGTTTGGCGAGCAGGTGATACCGGCCGCCGTGCTGGAAGGCGTGTACTCGCTGGGCAATCTTCATGAGGCGCAGGATCGACAGGGCATCACGCTCTTCTGGGCACATGATCTCCAGCCGCTGACCGATTTCGTGACATCGGCGGTGTAGGACCGCGCGGGCCGGGCGCGGCTCCCCTAAGCGGCGGGCTCTGCTATCATCGGCAGAGAACCCGCACAAATGTTTACGCACCTTCACCTTCACACCGAGTACAGCCTGCTCGATGGCCTGAGCCGCATCCCGGACGTGATGGAGCGGGTACAGGTGCTCGGCCAGCAGGCCGTCGCGATGACGGACCACGGGGCGCTCTACGGGGCGATCGACTTCTACAAGGAAGCGCGGACGCGCGGCATCAAGCCGATCATCGGCATCGAGGCGTACATCGCCCCGGACTCG
>JAKAMA010000047.1 GCA_021813085.1 Chloroflexota bacterium
GGCAAGCACCGCGGCATCAGCCGCGAGGGCGACATCGTCGACCTCGGCGTCGACGCAAGCGTGCTGAAAAAGATGGGCGCCTTCTTCAGCTACGGCGAGCTCCGCCTCGGGCAGGGGCGCGAGGCGGCGAAGGAGTACCTGCGCCAGAACCCGGACGTCGCGCGCGAGATCGAAGACCTGATCAAGTCGGCGACACCCGGCGCCGTCGCGGTAGCGGCGATCAGCCGCAACGGCAACGGCCCGGATGCCGAAGAACCGCCCGTCGTCTAGCAGCGGAGACCCGCACGCGCAGCGTCACCCGTCGCGCTCACGGCGCCGTGCCGCGGGGCGAAGCCGTCGTCGCCGCCTGCGCTTGGCCCCGGATCGTCATGTACACGAAGTCGCGCGCGCGGCCGGCGAAGAAGCCCTCGGGGGACTGGTGCATCCAGTCCGTCAGGTTGAAGCCCTGGATGTAGGAATGCGGCGCCTCGTACAGCGCCATCTGCGTGTACGGCTTGTTGACATCGAGCTGCATCGCCGTCTGCACGCCCGCCCGGCGGAGCGCCGTCGCCAGCGTCCGCGCGTTCGTCTCGTAGCCGCCGGCGAACACGAACCGCCCGTCTGCCGTCACGCCGATGGCGGAGCGCGTCGTGAAGAAGTTCCTGCTCGTGTACCAGATGAAGCCCCACGTGCGGCCGCCCGCGTCGATCCTGGAGGAGATCGCACCGTGGTCGATGAGCAGGATCGCGTTCTGGCGCGCCGAGACCAGGTCCGGAGAGGGGCCCAGATCCTTGCCCCAGGTGCCGATGCGGAACGACCCGTCACGATACGTCGCCAGCGTCGCGAGACCGTCCGCCATCGGCGCGACCGTCTTGCCGTCGACGATCATCCCGTAGTGCCCGTCCTGCCAGCGGAAGCCGCCGTTGAACGCCGCCAGCAGCGCGCCGCTGTCGAGCACGTTCGACGGGATCGCCCCCGTCCCCGAGATGCCCGTCGACACGCCGGGCTCGCTCGTGCCCGCGACCGGATGCAGCGAGATGCTCGCCGCGCTGAACTCCGCCAGCGTCACCGTCGCGTAGGGCCGCTGCGGGTCAGGCCGGATGAACGTCGTGTAGATCGGGTGCTGCGTCGTGTACGGCGTGCGCAGCCCACCCGCGAGCTGGATCTTCGTCCACGTCCCCTCCCCCTGCGAGAGCGTGTGCGGATAGATGGGGGCGATGGGCGCCGGCGCCGCGTCCGGCACGGCTGCCGTCGGTGCCGCGGCCGTACCGGCCGCAGACGCTGCGGACGCGTGGCGCGGCGCCGCGCTCGTGGATGCGGCTGCGGACGCCGCGGTGTGGCGTTGCGCCGCGGTGCTGATCGGATTGCCCGTGCCGCCGCCGAAGACGCTGTACTTCAGCCGCTTGAACCGGTCGTTCAGCCGGAAGTAGATCGCCTCGAGGCGGACGGTGTTGTCCGCGCCGATGACGCTCCGGCTCAGGTCGGACCCCCGCACCGCGAGCGCGTTGCGCCAGTGCAGCGCCGCTGCCAGCATCAGGAACGCCACGGCTGCGGCGATGGCGATGCGGCGTGCCCGGCGGTACCGCCGCGGGCCCTGCCCCACCGTGATGACGCCGCGCCTGACGTTCGTCGACTGCATCCTGCTCCTCCTCACCCTTCCCGGGGCAGGATGGCCGGCCGCGATGAACGGGACATGAAGCGAGGACGAATCTTCCGTGAGGAAACGCGAATCCGTTCAGGGGCGCGTGGCCGGGACCGGCTCGGCCCGAGAGCCTGGGAGGGGCGGGACAGACGGCGATGCAACACAAGCCGGCCGCAGCAGGGGTCCCGATGATCATCACGGCCGTTGAGCGCACCCCGCGCCGCCGGGGCCGCGTCGACGTCTCCATCGACGGCGCACGGTGCTTCGAGGTCGGCCGCGACGTCGCACGCGAGCGCGGGCTGCGGCCCGGCCTGCCCATCGACGCCGCCCAGGTCGAGGACATCGTGCGGCTGGACCTGCGCCGGCAGGCGATGCGGCACGCCGCCGCCATGCTCGTTCGCGTCGTTCCTGCAGCGCCGCGGCTTCGGCTGGGAGGCGGCGCGCGCCGCTATCGACCGCCGCTGGCGCGACCTCGGCGGCACGCCAGGAGAAGATGATCTCACGGAGTTCATGGAGTAGGCTGGCGCCGTGACCCCGCGCCGCCTCGCCATCGCCTGCGCGCTCATCGCCGGCATCGCGCTCTCCGCGTGTGGTGGCGGCTCATCGCCGGCGCCCTCCGCCGCGTCGCCGCAGGCGACCGGCGCGGGCGGCTCATCGTCGCGCGGTCCGGGCGCGCTCATCCTGACCCGCCCGAAGGGCATCGCCGAGATCGACCTCAAGTCGCGCGCCGAGAAGATGCTCATCCCCCAGCCCACGTCCGACACGTTCCTCCTCGACCCCGCCGTTTCCCACGACGGCGCACGCCTGGCATACGTCGTCCAGCCGCCGCCGAAGATCCAGGGGACGACCTACGATGCGGGCTCTGACCTGTGGGTCGCGCAGCGCGACGGCACCGGCGCCCACGCCGTCTTCACGCACGTGCACCCGAACCAGCTCGTCCGCTTCCCGCAATGGCTCGACGCCACGCACCTCCTTGCCGTGGTGCAGGAGCCCGTACAGAAGGCCGGTACCACGTCCGTCACCTACGTCCTGGAGCGCATCGATATCACCACCGGGCAGCGCAGCCGGCTCCTCCAGAACGTGCTGACGTTCGGGCTCTCCCCGGACCGCACCCACATCGTCTACACCGAGCTCGTGCCGAGCGGCGGCGAGACGCTGGATACGGCGGCGCTGGACGGTTCCGGCGCCGCGGTCATCGTCGGGCCGGACCAGAACCTGCTGCCGTTCAACTCACCCCGCTACTCTCCCGACGGCGCGACGATCGCCTTCACGTCCGCGGACCAGACCGGGGCGCGCGCCGGCTTCCGCTACGTAACGATGCGGGCGTTCGCGCCGCAGCCCGCGCCGTCCGTCGACGGGCTGCCGGAGGACGTCTGGACGGTCCCGGCGGCGGGCGGCCGGGCGCGGCGCGTCGCCGACCTCAAGGAGGACCTTCCGGCCCTCACGTGGGGGCGCGACAACACGCACCTGTACGTCCTCGGCATGAACGCGCTGAGCGACGTGGACCTCGCGAGCGGCGCCGTGACGCGCATCGCGGCGGGCTCCTTCCACGGCGAACTCGCCTGGGCGCCGTAAGAGCAAGCCAATCATTGCCCGCTCGCGCGACCGATGCGATATGATGGTCGCGTCGCTCGCATGGCATGGGACAGGCGCACGCGAGCGACGTTCAGAGGGAGAAGGAACACAGGAAAGAGAGGCTACCGATGATCGCCACCGCCGTGGTCGGCGCTTTGGCCGGCGCCGTGGCGTTGGTGATCGGGGCTCTTCTTGGCTACGCCGTCCGGCGCAGCTCAACCAGGAACCAGGAGCTCGAGGCCGAACAGGCGGCCGCGAAGATCCTGGGGGACGCGCAGGCAAAGGAAAAGGAACTCCTCCTCGCCGCGAAAGAGGAGGCTCTTCAACTCCGTGCTCAGGCCGAACAAGAGGTCAAGGTGCGCCGCGACGAGGTGTTGCGGCTTGAGCAGCGCGTTGCCAACAGGGAAGAGAACCTCGATCGCAAGCTCGACGCACTCGAACGCCGCGAAACCGCATTCGCCGAGAAGGAGCAGAAGCAGGAAGCTGCCCGCGCGCAGATCGAAGAGTTGCGCAAGGCCAAGCTCGCCGAGGTCGAGCGTGTCTCCGGCATGACCAGCCAGGAGGCGCGCGACCTGCTCCTCCGCGAGATCGAGCAGGAAGTCCAGGAGGAGGCCAACCGCCGCGTCCGCGTCCTCGAGGCAGAGGCCAGAGAGGAAGGGGACCGCCGGGCGCGCGGCATCCTCGCCACCGCCATGCAGCGCCTGATGAACGACGTCGTCACCGAGACGACGGTTTCTGTCGTGCCCATCCCCAGCGACGATATGAAGGGCCGCATCATCGGCCGCGAGGGGCGCAATATCCGCGCGCTCGAGGGCGCCACCGGCGTCGATCTGATCATCGACGACACGCCGGACGCGGTGACGCTCTCCGCCTTCGACCCCGTGCGGCGCGAAGTCGCGCGCGTCGCGCTCACCAAGCTGGTGATGGACGGCCGCATCCACCCCACGCGCATCGAAGAGGTCGTCGAGAAGGCGCAGCAGGAGGTACAGGCCAGCATCAAGACCGCCGGCGAGCAGGCGGCCATCGAGGCGGGCTGCCCGGGCCTGCACCCGGAGATCCTGAAGACCCTCGGGCGCCTGAAGTACCGCACCTCGTACGGCCAGAACCAGATCAAGCATGCCGTCGAGTCCGCCTTCATCGCCGCCATGATCGCCGAGGAGGTGGGCGCCGACGTCAACGTCTGCCGCCGCGGCGCCCTGCTGCACGACCTCGGCAAGGCGATCGACCACGAGATCGAGGGCACGCACGCCGCCCTCGGCGGCGAGCTGGCGCGCCGCTACAACGTCAGCCCCGCCGTCGTGCACTGCATCGAGGCGCACCATGAGGAGATCGAGGTCGAGACGACGGAGGCCGTCATCGTCCAGATCGCGGACGCCATCAGCGGCAGCCGGCCGGGCGCCCGCCGCGAGACGCTCGAACTGTACGTCAAGCGGCTGGAGGCGCTCGAAGGGATCGCCAACAGCTTCAAGGGTGTGGAGAAATCGTTCGCCATCCAGGCCGGGCGCGAGATCCGCATCATCGTGAAGCCGGAGGAGATCGACGACCTGGCGTCCATGCGTCTTGCCCGCGACGTCAGCAAGAAGATTGAGGAGTCGCTCGAGTATCCGGGCCAGATCAAGGTGACCGTGGTCCGCGAGACGCGGGCCAGCGAGTACGCGCGGTAAGCCGGCACCATCGTGCGCGTCCTCTTCATCGGTGACATCGTCGGCAAGCCGGGCCGCCGCGCCGTCGCGGCGCTCGTGCCCGCGCTCCGCGGCGAGCTCGCGCTCGACGCCGTGATCGCCAACGGCGAGAACGCGGCGGCCGGGCGCGGCCTCACGGTCAACACCGCCAGGGAGATCTTCGACGGCGGCGTCGACCTCATCACGTCCGGCAATCACATCTGGGATCAGGCGGACATCGTGCCGTTTCTCAGCGGGGAGGCGAAGATCCTGCGCCCCGCGAACTACCCGGAGGGCGTGCCCGGCCGCGGCATCGAGCGCCTCGGGCCGCTGACCGTCATCAACCTCATGGGCCGCACGTTCATGTACGAGATCGACGACCCGTTTCGCTGCGCCGACCGCCTGCTCGCGTCGCTGCCGCCTGGCGCGCCGGTCCTCGTCGACATGCACGCCGAGGCGACGAGCGAGAAGATCGCGATGGGGTGGTACCTCGACGGGCGCGTCTCCGCTGTCGTCGGCACACACACACACGTCCCGACCGCCGATGCCCGCCTCCTGCCGAAGGGCACCGCGTTCGTCACGGACACCGGCATGTGCGGCCCGCGCGACTCGGTGATCGGCGTCGACGCGGAGCCCGTCCTGCGCAAGTTCCTGACGGGCATGCCCGCGCGCTTCACTGTCGCCGAAACATCGAAGGCGGTACAGTTCAACTCCGTGCTGATCGAGATTGATGGTGCGTCCGGGCAGGCGCGTTCGATCGCGCGCGTGGACAGGGAGTGGCTGCGAGATGCGAAGTAGGGGCGACTTTCACACGCACAGCACCGCCTCCGACGGCGTGCTGTCGCCGGCCGCGCTCGTTGACCTCGCCGCCTCCCAGGGCGTCGTCTACCACGCGCTCACCGACCACGACTCCACCGAGGGCATCGCCGAGGCGCGCACGGCGGCCGGGCGGCACACGGGCTACACGCTGATTCCCGGCGTCGAGATGGGCACAGACATCGAGGGCGCCGAAGTGCACATGCTCGGCCTCTACCTGAGCCCGGAGGACGACGACCTCCAGGCGATGCTGCGGCGTTTGCGCGCCGGCCGCGTCGACCGTGGCTACGGCATCGTCGAGAAGCTGCGCGCCATGGGCATCATGATCGAGTGGGAGCGCGTGAAGCAGATCGCCGGCGACGCATCCGTCGGGCGCCCACACATCGCCCAGGCGCTCGTCGAAGCGGGCTATGTCCCGAAGGTCGCCGATGCCTTCGACCGCTGGATCGGGCGCAACGGTCCGGCGTACGTCGAGCGCGACAAGATGACGCCGGCCGAGTCCGTCCGCTGCATCGTCGAGCGTGGCGGCATGGCGTGCCTGGCCCACCCCGCCGACCTGCAGGGCCTCGACGCGCTGCTGGCGGAGCTGAAGGCGGCGGGCATGGCGGCGATGGAGGTCTACTACAAGGACTACCCGCCCGGAACGGTTGAGCGGCTACGGCAGGCCGCCGAGCGCTCTGGCCTTCTGCCCCTCGGCGGCAGCGACTACCACGGCATCTTCGGCAACGACGAACCGCTCCCCGGCGACATCCCCCTGCCCGACGCTGCGATCGAGCGCTTCCTGGAAGCCGCCGCGCACCTGCCGAACCGGGATCTGGTGCGTTGATCGCGCGCGCCGCCCTGACGGTCGTCTGATGCAGTGCGCGACGCATCCCTCTGTCGAGACCGAACTGACGTGCAGCCGGTGCGGCAAGCCCATCTGCCCCCGCTGTCTCGTCCAGACACCGGTCGGCGCGCGCTGCCGCGAGTGCGCGAACGTGCGCCGCATCCCCACGTACAACATCGGCGGCGCGATGCTGGCGCGGGCCGCCGGCTCGGCGCTCGGCGCCGGGATCAGCGTCGGCATCGCCTGGTGGCTGTTCAACCCGCTGACGTCCGTCTTTTTCGGCGCGATCGTCGGCTTCGTGGCGGGCTTTGCGGTCGGCGAGATCGTGTCGCTCGGCACGAACCGCAAGGCCGGGCCGCCCCTCCAGGCCGCCGCGGTCGGGGGCGTGGTGACCGCGTACCTGGTCCGCGTCGCGCTCCTGTTCCTGAGCGGCGGGTGGGCGGTGCGCGACCTCCGCGCCGACCTCTTCGGCCTGATCGCCCTCGGGATCGCGTCGTTCATCGCCGCCGGGCGCCTGCGCTAGCGTAGTGACTTCGAAGGGGGCCTGTCGGCGTGGAGCACAGCCGCCCTCGGCTGTCCGTCCGGCGAAGCCGGACCGACAGGGTGCGGGCCTCGTTTGACGGACTGCCGCCGCGTGCGAAGGCTCTCTCAGCGAGCCGCCCCAGTAACGACGCGTGAAGCTCCCGCACGCGACGGAGACGGTGCTCAACATGAGCACTCTCAGCGAGCCGCCCCGGTAACGACGCGTGAAGCCCCTACGCCAAACCCCTCGCTCTCCCGGCGCTGCCCTGTATGGCATCGACCATCGTGCAGCGATAGAAGTTCCGAGGCGAGTTGCGCCGCCCGGGGGCTACGCCCGGCGGCCATCGCGTTCGATATCTCCTCCGGAGGACTTGCATGGAGCGGGACCCGCGGCTCCTCGACCTCACGCAACTGCGCGTCCGCATCCGCGAGGAGCTGGACCGCGCCCGCCGCTACGGCCACCCGCTCGGGGTGCTCGTCTGCGAGGCGCTGCCGGGGTCGGACGGCCTGCCGATCCGCGTGAAGGCCGCACGGGCGATCGAGGCGGTGCGGTCCGCCATCCGCACGTCGGACGTGGTGGCCAGGCCGTACGAGGATATGCTCGTCGTGGTGCTCGTCGAAACCGGCCGCGCCGGCGTGCACGACGCCCTCTTCCGCATCCGCGAGCGGATCACCGCCGCCGCCGTCGGCGTCTGGCACATCACCACGCTCTGCTTCCCGGAGGACGCGGCGGCCATCGACGAGATGGGCTTCCTCGCCGCCGCGTGAGCGCCGCCCACACGGCGCCGCTGCCCCGGTGCAGCTACCGGAGCACGAACCAGAGCACGACGAGCGTGATGACCACCATCGACGCCAGGATAAAGATGCGCCGCAGCTCGTGGAGCGCGTAGCTGGAGTCGCGCAGGGCGAGCGCCTGGACGTCGAACTCGCGACGCTTCCGGACCCCCTGCTGCTGGATGGCGCGGACGGTCGTCGGCAGGCGCCCGGCGGGCGTGGCGGCCGCGGGCGCGGCGCCGCCCGTCACCCGCCGTTGCTCGCCGCTCGCCGTCGTCCCGGCCGGAGTCGCGGGCGCGGCGTTCGAATCCATGGCCGCCTCAGCCGCAGCGTCCGCCGCCGGTCCGGCGAGAGGCGTCTCTCCGGCGGCTGTTGGTGCCGCGGCCGGGCGGAGGTAGCTGCGGTCGGTCCGCTTCTTCTTCGCCTGGAGGCGGCCATCGCGGACGAGCGGGCGGTTCTGCTTGGGCAAACACTCACTCCGTAGCGCCGGTGGCGGACCGTCCGGCAGATTCGCGGCTCATTATAGCCGTGGCGTTCCCGGCGTCACAATCGGAGGCGCACCGGCACGCTGCCCGCCGTCGAGAACAACGCTGCGGGCGTGGCGGCGCCCTACGGCCTCAGACGAGCCGTATGGCCGTCCGGGTTGCCGTCAGTACGCGCCCTGCGCTTCGAAGATGCGCCGTGGGGTGTCGAAGGTCATCAGCCGGACCTGATCGTCGCTGACCCCCGCGGCCTTGAGCGCCGGGATCACGTCGTCCGGGATGTGCAGGAAGTTCCAGCGCGGCACCGCCTGCCGGATCATCGCCTCGTCGAACCAGTCGATGTGGCAGCTCGCGTCGTGCGACAGCACCATGCGGTCCGCGTGCCCGAGCGCGCACAGCCTGGCGATCGTCGCGACGCGCTTGTCCGTCGGCAGCAGCATATCGATGCCGAAGCGGTCCATGCCGATGTAGGAGCCGCGCGCCATCAGCTTCTGCAGGTAGGCGATGTCCTCGCTGTCGCCGCTGTGGCCGATGACGACCCGGCGCAGGTCGACGCCCTCCTGCTCGAAGATCTCCTGCTGCCGCAGCCCCTGCTCGCTCGGCGCGTGCGTGTGCGTCGAGATCGGGACGCCCGTGCGACGGTGCGCCCGTGCGACGGCGCGCAGCACCTTTTCCACGCCTGTCGTCACGCCCTGCTGGTCGGTCGCGCACTTCAGGATGCCGGCGCGGATGTCCGTCCCCTGGATCCCCTCCTCGATGTCCTGGACGAACAGGTCGGCCATGTGGTCGGGGCCGCGCGACTCGAAGTAGTGCGGCAGCGCATCGTACGTGTACAGCCCGGTCGCCGCGATCACCCGTATGCCCGCCTGCCGCGCGATCTCGCGCACGGTAGCGACGTCGCGCCCCAGGCCCAGCACCGTCAGGGCGACGATCGTCTCGACGCCGTGCGCCTTCGCCTCGCGCAGCGCCGCGACCGCCTGCGTGACGCGCTCTTCGCGCGGCCAGAGCCTGGGGAAGTTCGCGACCACGCCCTCGGAGAGCACGAACACGTGCTCGTGCATGAGCGTGAAGCCGAGCGCGCTGGTATCGACGGGGCCGGTGACGGTCGGGACGCTGGGCACGGGCTCTCCTCCTCGTCTCATCGTGAATGCTGGATCGCGACGATTGTATGCCCGCCCGCCGCGGCGCGCGAGCGGCGATGTGGCGCGCGCCCGGGACCGTCGCGCCCTACAGCCAGCGTCGCGCGTACGCCTGCGCCTGCGCGATGACGCATTCGACGCCGTCCCGTCCGTGGGTGAACGTGCCGTCGACGACCGTCAGTGTGGGCAGCACGTGGCGCTCATCCGGCGCGAGGACGAACGCGTTCGTGCCCATCTCATGCACCCCCGTGCTGCCCCGCGAGGGGTCGCCCGCGGACAGGTGCAGGAAGCTGCGGTTGTAGCGTGCGAAGGTGTCCGGCCACGCGGCGGGCAGCCCGGACTGCGAGAGCGGCGTCAGCGCGCCGAGCGCGTCGTACCACCCCTCGCCGGCGACGAGGAGGCCGGGGAAGCGTGCCCTCAGCTCATCGCGCAGCGCAGCCAGTCCGCCGTACACGTCGTAGCGCGGGTCGTTGATCCAGACGTGCTGCGTGTCGAAGAAGACCGCGGGCAACTCGTATCGCCCGACGAGCGCCGCTACCTGGCCAACGAGGCGCGCGCGCCACGACGGCGCCCCCGGGTTGAGCCAGGCCTGCCAGCCCGGGTCGTGCGCGTGGCTGCCATCCCAGTCCGGACGATTGCCCTGGAACGCCAGCCCGGACGGCGAGCGCATCTCGGCCGGCGCGCCCCACACGCGATACCCCGGTGTGCGCGTGTTGACGCAGTTCGCCCCGAACATCGGCATCAGATGCACGCCCAGGTCGCGCGCCCGCGCCGCCAGCCGCGCGAAGCCCTCCGCGCCGCCGAGCAGCGGCTCCGGGCGGTAGTCGCCGTACTGCCAGTAGTACCGCCCCTCCCAGCCGGGGAGGAACGCGAGGACGCGCCGGCCATCGATCCGCTCCGCGATGGCGTCGAGCGCGGCGGACATGTCGTCGTAGGTGTTGAAGACATAGCCGCTCCAGTGCATGCCGTGCAGCGCGACGACGAGCGACACGTCGCGCATCCACGCCGGCACGTCGCCGCGCGTCTCCCACGGTTCGAGTCCGAAGGCCGCGGCGACGTGTGCCTCGTGCCGCCGTGCGACGGACCCCGGATCGCGTGTGCGGCCGATGCGCCACGGCGGCGCCTGCGTCGCCGCCGTCATCGCCTGCGCGGCGTCCTCGTGGATGAGCTCGACGGAGATGCCGTCGTCCCGCTCGGCCACCGCGAAGCGCTTCGCGCGCACCTGCTGGTCCAGCGACTCGAAGTACACGTACGTGCCGTCGCTGAGCGCCAGGAAGACGA
>JAKAMA010000048.1 GCA_021813085.1 Chloroflexota bacterium
CCTTCACGTACACGTTGTAGGCGCAGTTGCGCTGATACCAGCAGTTCAGCAGGTGGGTGCCCTTCGACACGCGCTGCCAGCGCCACCTTTCGCGATACGCATCGCCCGTCGATGGCGGCGCGGCCCGGCTGGCGGCCGACGCCTCGGACTCTGGACGCGGTCCGCCGTTCAACGCCATGGCCGTCGATCGGCTGGTGTGATGATGATGATCGCCGCCTCCCATGGCACGCGACCGCGACATGACGTCGTATGACGAAGGCATCGCGGCGTGCCCTCATGCCCGACTACCGTACGGCGGACGCCGCGCCGGGCGTAGGGCCATTGGTCATGTCAGGATCTGGCGGCAAGGCAGAATCCGGCGCCGAGCATCGTCCGGCAGTCCGTCATGAAGCTGCGGGGCGCGCGGGGCGGTCAGGCGGGCGAGCGCTCCGGTGCCAGTTCGAGGGTCACGCAGGTCCCGGTGCCGGGTTCGCTGGCGATGCGCAGGCGGCCACCCACGATCTTGGCGCGCTCTTCCATGCCCATCAGCCCGAGGCCGACGCGGCCGTCGCCGGCAGGCTGCTCCTGTGCGCGGTCGAAGCCCTGGCCGTCATCGACGATGCGCACGACGAATGCATCGCCGGCGGCATCCAGCGTCACGGTCGCGCTCGTCGCGCAGGCGTGCCGCTCGACGTTGCGGAGGGCCTCCTGGACGACGCGAAACACCGCCACCTCCGTGTCGCCGCGCAGGCGCTGGACCTCACCATGCACGTCGAGCCGGACCGCCATGCCGGTGCGCCGCGCGGTCTCGGTGAGCAGCCAGTCGATCGCCTGGACAAGGCCGAGGTCGTCGAGCACAGACGGGCGCAGGTCGCGGCTGAAGCGCCGGATGTTCTCCACGGCGGCGTCCACCATCTGTTCAAGCGCCAGCAGCCGCGCCGCGGTCGCCGCGGGCAGCCCGCGGTCAGCGCCCAGCGCGTCGACGGTGCCCTTGATCACGACGAGCGACTGCAGCGTGTCATCGTGCAGTTCCCGGGCCAGGCGCTTGCGCTCCTCCTCCTGCGCGTTCGTCGCCATGCGCAGGTAGGTCAGCAGGTTCTCCTGCGCGTGCTGTAGCTCGGCGAGCGCGCGCCGCTCCTCGTGGTAGTGGTGCACGTTGTCGAGCGCCACGGCGAGCTGATGGCTGACGGCGTCGAGCAGGCTCAAGTCATCGGCCGAAAGCGAACACTCACGGCTCGCCATGCCCAGCGCGCCGAGGGTGGCATCCGGCGAGCGGATCGGGACGACGAGGACGTCGCCGGCGCCGCCTCCAGCGCCGTTGTGGGCGTCGGGCCGCGGGTGCGCCGTCCCGTCGCCCAGCACGCGCTGCGTCAGCTCTTCGTATGCACGGGGCAGGGCCTCGGCGCCCGGCGCGGGTGTACCGCGCACGGTCAGGAGAGGAAACTCCGGGCAGCAGCCACGTCCGAAGGCGATCCATGCGACATCGGCCCGCTGCTGGCCGAGGATGCTGTCGAGGGTGTCGCCCACGACGCTCGCGGGATCGAGCGAGCGGCCGATGGCGGCGGCCGTCGCGTTGAGCTGGGCGAGACGCCCGCTCACTTCCTCGGCCCGCTGCTTCGCCTGCGTCTCGCGGTCGACCCGGCGCGCGATGACGATGGCGAGCGCGATCATCGTGGCGAGCTCGAGGGTCTCGCCGGCCGCCTGGAGGCCTGAGTGCCAGAGGACGATGTTTGGCACGGCCAGCAGCGCGCTCCAGAGGGCCGTCGGGAGCGCCCCCTCGATCCCGAAGTTGAGCGCCGCGTACGTGACGGGGATCAGGTACGCGGACGCCGGCACGAAGTAGAGCGACGTCTGGTGGCCCAGGAGGGTGTCCGCCTCGAGCACCGCGTGCAGGGCCGTGATCGCCAGCACGAGCGCCTGGACGATCCAGAAGCGATGGTCACGCAGACGCAGCCGGAACCGTGCCAGGAACCGCCGGAGCTCGTCCGCCGGCGCCGTGGTCATCGCGCGCGTCCTTCAGGGCAGATCATCGAGCAGCAGCCAGCCGTGACGGAGGCCGTACACGACCGCCTCCGTGCGCGACGCGACGCCCAGCTTGCTGAACATGCGGCTGAGGTGCGCGTGCACCGTGCGGACGCTGAGGCCGAGCTCTTGCGCGATCTGCTTGTTGCTGATGCCCCGCGCGGCCAGCCGCAGCACGTCGATCTCGCGCTCCGACAGCACGCCCCAGGGCGCCGCCGGCGCGGCCGACCCGCGAGGCACGGTGAAGCGGCGCAGGACGGCGCGTGCGACGGACGGGCTCAGCACCGGCTCGCCCTCGTGGACGCGGCGGATCGCCTGCGCGAGGTCGGCCGCCGCGATCGTCTTCAGGAGGTAGCCGGCGGCGCCCGCCTCGAGCAGGGCGGCCACGTACGCCTCGTCGTCGTAGACGGTGAGGGCGAGGATGGAGACGCCGGGCCAGCACGTCTTGATGCGCCGCGTCGCCTCGATGCCGTTCTCGCCGGGCATCGACACATCCATGAGGACGACGTCAGGCTGCAGCGTGCGCGCCAGCTCGACGGCCTCGCGGCCATCGCCCGCCTCGCCCACGACATCGATCGCGGGGTCCGTGTCGGCGAGCCGCTGGCGCACGCCGGCGCGGAACAGCGGATGGTCATCGGCGATCAGGACGCGGATGGTGTTGCTGGGTCCTTCGTCTCCGGCGCGCACGTCCATACGTTGACTATACATCCGGTGGGACGGGCGACAGGCGCGCGGACGCGCAGGTACTCCGCCGTTAGGTACGAATGCCTAACGTGGGCCACCGCCAGAATGCCTACGCGCATGCCGCACACCGGCCGACGGCGAGCAGGCCCGTGCGCGGTACGGTGACCATAGGTGCGGCCGACGGCTTGACTGCCCAGAACGCGGGAGGTTTACCATGGCCCAAACGACGATGATCGGAGGTGAGCGCGTGCAGGCCATCCGGGGTGCGCCACGATGGATCGACCAGCGGCTCGGGCTCGACGAGCTCAGCTACGACGTGCCGAGGCACGCCAACAATATCCTGTACGTCCTGGGCGGCATCACGCTCGTCGGCATTCTCACGCTCATCGCGTCCGGGATCTACCTGGCGCAGTACTACAACCCCGACCCCGCGTCGGCGCGCGACAGCGTCGTGTTCATCGTCAGCACGGTGAAGCTCGGCGCGTTCGTGCGCTCGTTCCACTTCTGGATGGCGAACCTGGTGATCATCACGGCCATGCTGCACCTTGTGCGCGTCTTCGTGACGGGCTCGTACCGCGCGCCGCGTGAAGCGACGTGGCTGACGGGCGTCCTGCTGCTCTTCCTGCTCTTCGGCTTCGCCTTCACCGGCACCGTGCTGAAGTGGGACCAGGAAGGGTACGAGGCGCTGGGGCACAACCAGGACGTCGGCAAGCTGCTCGGCAGCGCGGGCGCCTGGTTCACCTCCTCGTTTACGAGGAGCGTGCCGATCCTGACCCGCCTCTACATCGCCCACATCAGCATCCTGCCGGCGCTGCTGACGCTGGTGGTGCTGGCGCACCTCTTCCTGATCAAGCACCACGGCATCTCGGGCCTGCCGGGACACGAGCCCGAGCGCACGGATGACACCGACACCACGCGGGCGATCCGCGAGGAGGGCGCCTCGCCGTTCAGCGCGCACATCCGCCTGATGGTCGGCTTCGGGCTGATGCTGGCCGCGGCGGCGGCCGCGCTGACGCTGGTGATGGCCGCCCCGCTCGGCCAGGCCATCGTCCAGGGCGAGGAGATCACCAAGCCGACCTGGATCTTCGTCGTGCTGTACCCGTTCGAGAACTGGTTCGGCATCCGCGCGCTCCTCTGGGCGCCGATCATCGTGGCGCTGGCGCTGGCCGCGGTGCCGTTCATCGACCGTGCGCGCTCGTCGAGCCTGCGGCAGCGCTGGCCGCTGCTGCTGCTCGGGCTGGTCGTCGCGCTGGCGTACACGGCGTTCATCATCTACGGCAAGGTGGCCCCGCACGGCCAGCACCTGATGTGAGGTGATGTCATGAGGCGCTTCTACGTGACGTTTCTCGTGCTGCTGCTCACCGCCAGCGTCGCGCTGACCTCGCTCGTGTCCGTCGGCGCGCGCATGCGGGCGGGCGACCTGGGCCCGGCGCCGGCCGTGATCGCGGCCGCGAGCTTCCTCGCGCTGGCGGTGGCGGGCACGCTCCTGCTGCGCATCATGTTCGTCCTGTCGCGCCCGGCGACCGCCGGCGCCGCTTCCCGGAAAGGAGTGCAACGATGAAGACGGTCCTGGCTGCGATGACGGTGGTGGCCGCCGCCCTGGTGGTATCTGCCGCGGCTCTGGCGAGGCCGGCGGCCGCGCACGGCGGCGCCACCGTGGCGGTGACGCCCGTATCGGCGGCGCCCGGCGACACGGTCCAGATCGACCTCAAGGGCTACAGCCCGACGACGCTCGTCAGCATCACGCTGGAGGGGGTGACGGGATCGCTCCCCCTGACCACGGTGACGACCGACGCCAATGGTGACGCAATGACGACGGCGGTCATCCCGGCGGGCGCGACCGCCGGCAGCTACAGCGTCCGGGCGGCAGGGGGCGACGACGACTCGCGGACCGACTTCCGGATCAACGCCGCCGCGGCCGCATCCAGCGCGGCCGGGTCGGCGATGGCGGCGCCTGCCGGGGGCGGCGGCCTCAACTACAAGCAGCCCACGGCGCAGTGGGTCGGCATCGCCGTGGTGGCGGTGGTCGTCGCGCTGTTCGGGTTCGCACTGGTGCTGCGCCGGGAGCCGAAGCACACGTAGCGCGCACCGACGGCTGAACTCATGAGAAGGGCCCCCGGGAGATGACCGGGGGCCCTTGCCGTGCCTGCGCGACGCGGCGCGTCAGTGGTGCGACGCGTGGTCGACGGGCAGGCTTCCGCCGGCGCTTCCCGCGTCGCCGCGGATCGCCGGGCCAATCCAGAGCGTTGATACCGTGAACATCGCCATGAAGATGGCGAGCGCGACCGCGGGTGCGGCCCAGGTGTGGGACCGGCGCTTCAGCCGAAGCAGCATCGGCACCGTCAGGACGAAGCCGATTGCCCCGAACAGCGCCGTCCCGCCGGCGCCCGTGAGCAGGGCGGCGCCCGCGATCGGGCCGACGTGATGGAGGACGTGCGGCGCGACGCCGGCGACGGCGCCCACGGTGGCCGAGAACGCGGCGCCGATCCTGGCCAGCAGGCCCCGTGGCGCCTCGGCAGTCCCGGCGCCAGCTTCCGCTGTGCGTCCGGTGCTTGTGTCCATCGCTTCAGCTCCCTGTGGTACTGCGTGCGGGCCCTTGTGCACGCACACCCGGCGCGCGAGCATGCGCGCACGCAGTATCGCGCCGGGGGGGCGCGCTGTCTGCCGGGCGACACCCGCGTCCTGCGACGGGCATCGCACCCGTCAGATACCTTCGGCTAGCGGCGAGCGTACTTCGCCGGCTCCTTGTCGAAGGCCTTCTTGCAGCCGGCCGAGCAGAAGTAGTACGTGGCACCGGCGTGCTGCGACGACCCGGCCGCCGAACCCTGCTCGATCTCCATCCCGCAGACGACGTCCTTCACCGTTGCCATGCCGTCCCTCCCGTTCTCCGCGCCGCCCCGCCGCGCTACGGCGTCACGGTCAGCGTACCGTTTGCCGTCGGATGCATGTCGCACTGATAGAAGTAGGTCCCCGCTTGCAGCGTCATCGTCAGCACCTGTGCGTCGGGCCCCTGGCTCATCGGCGTCATCCCGACCGACGTGCCGCTGGCATCCGTCCCCTTGAAGACGTGGATGTTGTGGGGGATGCCCTTGTCCCTGTTCTCCACCTTGATCGTGATAGTTCCAGCGGGCGCCGTGAGGCTGCGCCTGTCGAACACGCTCTTGCGCGTGGTGATGCGGATCGTTGTGCCGCCGTTGCCCGCCGTGCCCGCGGCGGGAGCGCCGGATGTGGCCGGACCGCAGGCAGCCGCGAGGACCCCCAGCGCCGCGATCGCCGCCAGCACGGCCAGCAATCGCCTCCATCGGCCCGCGGCACCGGTCACCATGGCCCCGTCCGCCGCCGCCGCTGCGCTCATCCGTGCATGCCGCAGTTGTGCTCGCGGTTGCGCACGGTGAACCCCGCGTGCCACTCGTCCCGCACGAAGTCGATCTCGGCGAGGTGCGCCTCTCCCGAGGCCACAGGGTCGAGGACGAAGGGGACGCCTTCGACGTCTGTGCGCAGGTCATCGGGCTGCGCGTGCTCGTCGAGCGCGAGCGTGAAGTGCGACTTGCCGCAGTGGCAGCGGTGGTCGATGTACATGCGCACGCGGGCGCCAGGCCGGTCCAGGGCGTCGAAGTGCTCGCGCAGCCGCGTCGCGGCTTCCGATGTGATCGCGATCGTCATGGTTCTCCTCCTGTGCGTTGCTCCCGTGCGGTCGCCAAGACCCCACCTAACTCGACGCGAGCGACTGCACCTTCTTGATCACCTCGTCGGCGGGCGCGCGCATGCTCGCGTAGTCCTTCCACCAGCGGATGACCCCGGCCTTGTCGATGAACACGAACGTATGGTTCGGCTTGTCCGCGTGCATCCCGAACCCCAGCGTGTTGTACGCCTGCGCCGCGGTGCGGGACGTGTCATCGAGGACGGGGACGGTCAGGCCCCAGCGCTTGACCTCGGGGGCGAGCAGGTCGGGCGGGTCCACCATGATGGTGAGGAACGCGGTGTTCGTCGCCTTGAGGTCGGCGAGGCGCTGCTGCATCTCGAGCGCCTGCTGCCAGCAGGGGCCGCAGCCGTAGCCCTCGTTGAAGAAGAGCAGCACGTTCTCCTTGCCACGGAACGAAGCGAGGCTGACGTCGCCGCCGCCGACCGTCGGCAGCGTGAAGTCCGGCGCCGGCCCGGTCATCGCCTTGCCGGCGGCCTGCTGGGCCGGCGACGAACTGCGCGAGAGCAGCACCAGCATGCCGGCGACCGCGACGAACGCCAGCACGACGCCGGCGTACGTCCCGAGCTGTCCCCAGGAGAAGCGCCGCTGCCGCTTCGGGGCGGTGTGCGGCTGCCGGCGCCAGTCGCCATGGTTCGCGGTCTTAGCCATCGTGGACCTCCTCCAGATACCCGGGCGTCGCCGGGTCAGGTGGCGCGATACTCGCCGGCGCCTCGCTGTGCCGCGTGCGCCGGACGAGCGCCGCGGCGCGCATCCGCCCGGCACCGACGACCGTCCGCAGGCCGCGGCCGACGGGCGGGAACGCGCGGGCCAGCAGGTAGAGTGCGCCGCCGAAGATCAGCAGGCCGAAGACGGCGTCCGGTACGCCGCCAGCGAGCGAGAGGAAGCGGTCGGCCGCACGCGTCAGCGCCGCGCTGAAGCGCACCTGTGCGCTGGACGCGCTCGTCGCACCGCCGTTGAACGCCAGCACCGAGATCAGTACGCCCATGGCGATGAACATCACGCCGGCGAGCAGGTTCGTCGAGTGGAGGGAGTGGCGGAGCCTGCCGATGCGCAGGTCCAGCCGCCGGCCGCGGACGATGGCGTGGTTCGCCAGGTCGAGCCTGTCCCAGAAATACGCGAGCACGAGCAGCGGCGCCACCATCCCCAGGATGTACGCGCTGCCGATCAGGAGCGCCTGCGGGAGCGACGACGACACCGCCGACAGCGTCAGCACGCCGGCGAGCACCGGCGCGCAGCACGAGCTTGCGGCGCCCGAGAAGACGCCCAGCCCGAACACCGGCAGGACGCCGTAGTTCCCCGACGGCGCGGGCCGCATCGGCAGCGCGAGGTTGCGTCCGGCCAGCGACCAGACGCCGAGGAACACCAGGAACACACCGCCGACGAGGAAGACCTCGCGGTGGAACTCGCCGAACAGGTTGGCCAGGAACGCCACCCCCAGCACGAGCGGCAGCAGCACGACCGCGATGCCCGCCGCGAAGACGAACGTCATCGCCAGCACGGCCCGCTGCGCGCGGTAGACGCTGGCGAGGTAGGCGGGCAGCAGGTAGGTCACGCAGCAGGGCGCCGCGAGCGCGAGCACGCCCCCGACGAAGGCCACGAGCACGGACGATGTAGAGACCAGCGGCTCCATGCTCAGCGCTCGCTGGCGACGAGGCCGAGCGCGCGCTCCAGTTCGGGCAGCTCGATGTCACCCTCGGCGACGACGGCGCCGCCCGCGATCAGCGTGGGCAGCGTCCAGACGCGGTGGCGCGCGGCCAGCGCGATGCCGTCGCCGGTCAGCAGGTCGACATCCGCAACCTGGAGGTCGGGATGACGGGACTGTAGCTCCTCGAGCCGGGCTTTGACCCGCTCGCACGGCCGGCACCCGAGCGCTGAGATCACCTGTATGAGCACACACTTCTCCCTTTCCGCCCCGGCATGGGTTCCTGTCCGTGGCGGCGGGGTCTGCTGCCATGCCTTCGCCTGTATTCTCGACGAACCGCCGGCCGCGATCTGCGGGGCATGTCTGGCTCTCTGTGCGGGGCAACGCCCCGCATGGGCACCGCGGGCAGCCGATACACTCTCATCGGGAGGGACGCGTGCGCGTTCTGAGTGGATGGTCGCTCTTCTACCGGCTCGTCGCGGTGAGCACGATCGCCGCCGCGGCGATGGCCGTCTTCGCGCTCTGGGTGACCATGGAGCACATCGCCGCGCCAAAGAGCGGCCCGCACTGGGAGATCGCGATCCCGCTGATCGCGGCCGGGCTCGCGGTGACGCTCGCGCTCGTCTTCGCGGTGACGCGCATCGTGCTGCGGCCGGTCGAGGAGCTGGAGGACAGCATCGTCGCGTTCGGTGGCGGCGACATGTCGGCCCGGGCGCGTCACTATCCGTTCACGGACGCGCAGCTCACCCGCCTGATCGCCGCCTTCAACGCGATGGCGGACGCACTCGTCGAGAAGCAGGCCCGTCTGACCGAGATGTCGTCGCGCGTGATCGCGGCGCAGGAGGAGGAGCGGCGGCGACTCGCGCGCGAGCTGCACGACGACGCCGGCCAGAACCTCACGACCGCACTCCTGACGCTGAAGCAGCTCGAGACGGCCGATTCATTGGACAGCGTCCGGCGTATGGTTCCGGCGCTGCGCGAGCGGCTGGGCGACACGCTCGAGGGCCTGCGCGGCCTGGCGCGGACGCTCCGCCCCTCCGTGCTCGACGACCTTGGGCTCGCGGCCGCGATCCGCTCGTCCGTCCTGGAGTTCGAGCAGGTGACGCCGACGCGCGTCGACCTCGACGTCGAGGCGCTGGACACGCGCATGCCCGCGGACGCCGAGATCGTCCTGTACCGCGTGTTCCAGGAGGCGATGATCAACGTGGCGAAGCACGCGGAGGCGGCCAGCGTGCGCGTCTGCGCGTCCAGGAACGGTGCCCTCCTCCGGTTGAGCATCGAGGACGCGGGCGCGGGCTTCGATCCGTCGTCGCAGCAGGTGCGCGAGCACGGCGTCGGGCTCTTCAGCATGGCCGAGCGGCTGGCGCTGGTCGATGGCACCCTGCACGTGCACAGCGTGCCCGGCAAGGGCACCGCCATCGTCGCGGAGGTGCCCATCCATGGCGGAGCCTGAGCGCATCACGGTCGTCCTCGCCGACGACCACGCGGTGCTCCGCGCGGGTCTGCGCGCGTTGCTTGACGCCGAACCCGACGTGGAGGTCGTGGGTGAGGCGGGGACTGGCGACGAGGCGGTCGAGGTCGTCCGCGCGCTGCGGCCGGCCGTCGCCATCATGGATATCTCGATGCCTGGCAAGGACGGGCTCGCCGCGACGAAGGAGATCGTCGCGAGCGTCCCGGAGACGCGCGTGCTGGTGCTGACGATGCACGACGACGAGCAGTACCTGTACCACGTGCTCGAGGCCGGCGGCCACGGCTACGTCGTCAAGAGCAGCGCCGACAGCGACCTGCTGTCGGCGATCCGCACGGTGGCGCGCGGCGGCGTGTTCGTCTACGCCCCGGCGGCGGCACACGTGCTGAAGGACTACGTGGAGGCCTCGGGCCTGCCCAGGCCGTCGAAGAAGACCGGCCTCAGCGAGCGCGAGGTGGAGGTGCTGCGCCTCACCGCCGAGGGCTACAGCAACCAGGAGATCGCGGACCAGCTCTACCTCAGCCGCAAGACCGTCGACAGCTACCGCGGCCGGATCATGGAGAAGCTGGACCTGCACCACCGCTCCGAGCTGGTCCGCTACGCCGTGCGCAGAGGGCTGCTGCGGGAGTAGTACGCGCGCCATCGTCCCGTCACCGGCATTCGACGATGACGGGCGTTGCCCCGCACGTTTCTCACGCGCTGCCCCGCTGACCGCGCCGCCGCTGCCCTCGATACTGGGAGCGAGGTGCGGACGTGACGATGCGAGAGCCGTGTTCATCGAATGAATCCCGGGCAGGGATGCCGGCCCGCGCGACATGGAAGCCCCCCGATGCCTGGCGCACCCTCCCCACGAGCGCCGGGCACCCCGCCCTTACCGGCGGCGCGCGCGACGTCGTCGTGGCCCGGCCGGCGGCACCGGCGCTGCCGGCCATCTCCCGCCGCCGGCTGATGCGGGTCGCTTTCTGGGCCGGCCTCGGCACGCTGGCGGCAGCCGGCGGCGCCGCGCTGCTCGAGTCGCTGTATCCGCGCCGCGCGGCGGTACCGGGCGGCCAGACGCTCGTCGGCACGACCGTGTCACCGCCGTTCGGCGGCAAGATGACCCTCGGCAACGCAGCGGACCTGCAGCCCGGCGTGCCGGTGCACAACCTTGACGCCCGCGTGTGGCTGATGAAGTTCGAC
>JAKAMA010000049.1 GCA_021813085.1 Chloroflexota bacterium
GGCACCATCGGGGGTCGAAAACGTCTACGTCTACTGGCTGAAAACACACACCCTCGACGCGACGGCGAGCACGATCCCCCCGCACCACGACGAGCTCATCACGGAAGGCGCGGCCGGCTACGCCGCGCTGGACTGGACGAGCTTCGCGACGAACCGGCTCAACATCGGCAGCTCCGACGTCTGGGGCCGGTACAAGGCGTTCGCGGACGAGCGGCTGCGCCAGTTCCGCGCCGACCTCGCGCGGCTCGGGCGCGCAAACGCGGTGCGCGTCCGCCGCCTCTACGCCACCGACGCGCCGTCGATCTTCGAGCAGGGGCGCGTCAACTACTAGCGAACACCCCGCTCCCAGCTTGGGAGAGGCCAGACGGCCTCGGACGAGCCGTATGGCCGTCCGGGGGCCGGGGTGAGGGAGCCCACATGCGCACCATCAGCGCGGCGCTGCTCGCCGCCCAGCAGTCGGCATCCGCCGAGCCCTACGTGGAGGCGATCGTCGAGAACAAGCAGGCCGGTGTCACCCGGCTCGACTTCGCCATCGCCGACAGCACCGCCAACGCGATCACCTGCCACGGCGCGGCCGTCGCGGGCGACGGCTCGCTGGTCCGCGTGCGCATCGAAGGCGGCGTCGTCAAGCACAGCAGGTCGACGACACCCCAAACGGCGATCAGCGCGGCATGGACGAGCGCGCAGGCTGGCAAGGGCACGCAGATCGCGGTCTGCGCCACCGGCGCGCGCGTGGCCATCGTCTACACCGACGCTGCCGGCACCGGCGTCAAGGTCATCGAAAGCACAGACAACGGCCAGACGTACGGCGCCGAGGCCGCCGTGGCCACCGCGCCAGCGGCCGTCGTCGGCCTGGCGGCGGCGTACCGGGACGCAGGCGGCGACCTGGCCGTCGCGTGGGTCGAGGCGGCGGCGCTGCGCATCGTCAAGCGCACCGCGGGCATCTGGGGCGCGGTCTCGGCTTCGCCTGCCGCCGTCAGCTCGTACAACGGCATCGGCATGGCCTACGTCTTCGACTGGAACATCGGCGTCACCGGCGCCGAGGCGACGACGCTCAGGCCGACGCTCTGGACCACGACCTACGGCGACGGCATCGACGTCGCCGCCAACACGTGGGGCGCCGCCTACGTGCAGCAGCAGGCCGAAGCCGACGCACAGGTGACGTACCGGGCGCCGTTCCTCGCGTACGTCGGCACGTACCGGATGACGTTCGTCGAACAGGACGCCTTCGCCGGCGGCCAGACCCACACCTACAGGACGCACCTGGTCTACCCGCTCGGCTGGACCGCCGGCGCCTACACGTGGCGGACGCCCGCGCCCGTGGACTACGCACAGGCGGAGGGCCTCGCGCTCGCCGCCGGCGTCAACTGGGCGTTCGAGAGCGCGCCCGACCGCGTGCACCGCGCATCGCGCGCCACGCTCACGCTCGACCTGTCGGCGCGCGTCATCGCCGCCGACGTGCAGGAAAGCACCCTCGATCTCGCCGGCCACATCGACATCGACAACACGGATGGCGCCTACGCCGGCCCGCCGGCGCCGCTCGCCGTCGGCAACCTCCTCCGCCTCTCGTGGGGGTACCGCACGCCCACGGCCGAAGCGTCCGCCATGGCCGACCTCGAGATCGCCGGCTTCGAGTACCGGCGCACCGGCGGCGTCTCGACGCTGCGCCTGGCGCTCGCCGGCGGCTGGGCGCAGCTCCGGCGTGACAGGCAGCGCACCGGCGTCTTCCACGCGGCAGGCTCGGCGAGCTACGGCCAGATCCTCACGCGCATCATGGCGCGCGCCGGCATCAACCTGACGACATCGGGCGCGTCCGTGCGGCAGGGCAGCGTCATGCCGGCCTTTCAGATCGCTCCGACGACCGACGCCCACACGGCGGTCCGGGAGGTGCTCGACTTCATCGCCGACCGCATCATCATGCGCGCGGGCAACAACGCCGTCCTCATCGAGCCGCTGGCGACAGCCCCGAGTGTCTACACGCTCGGCGGCGCGCCGTCAGGCCCGTCCGGGCACGCGGTCTACGATGCGCGGATCGCGCTCCTGCCGCCACCGGCGTCCGAAGCGCACGCATTCGGCGCGGGCGTGTTCGGCGAGGCGATCGATTACGCGGCCGCGGCGGCCTACCTCGGCACGCGGGCGCACCGCCGCGACCTGACGAGCACGACGCCGGCGCAAGCCGCCGCGACGGCGGCGGCGCACCTGCGGCAACTCGCGCTCGACCAGCCAGGCGGCACGCTCACCGTGCCGCCGGTGTGCGGGCTGGAAGTGCTGGACGTGGTCGACATCACCGACCCGCTGATCGGCGCGTCGGCGGTGAAGCGCAGGGTGCAGGAGATCCGCTGGCGCTACGACGCGCGCGGTGGCACGTACGAGCAGCAGATCAGCCTGGGGGCAGTATGACGACAGCAATTCCCGCCCAGACGGGCGCCGGTCTCGGCGGACGGCCAGACGGCTCGTCCGAGGCCGAATGGCACGGCGGCATCCTCAAGGCGTGGAACGCCGGCGCCTACCTCGCCGACGTGCAGCTCACCGGCAGCCTCACACTCTGGCTCAAGAGCGTCCCGACCTCGCGCGGCATCCCGTCCGGCGAGATGATCGTCGGCCGCAAGGTCGCCGTGCTACTGTTCGACCCCAGCAACCCGGCCGACGCCGTGCTCGTCGCCGTGTACACGTAAGCGGCGGCGGGCGCGCAGCGTGATAGCATAGCGGCGTGGCGGAGACGCAGACGATCGAGCTAGAGCCGGTCGACGCGGTCGAGATCACGACGCTCGTCGATAACACGGTCGACCACTTGCTCCCGGACAGCGGGCGGGCGCGGCGTGCCTCGCTGGGCGGCGTGCCGGGCGGGCCGCGCGTCGAGACGCCGCTGCTCGCCGAGCCGCGCATCGCCGACGCGCTGGTCGCCGAGCACGGGTTCTCGGCGCTCGTGCAGGTGTCGCGCGGCGGCCGCACGCACCGCCTGCTGTTCGACGCGGGCCTGAGCACGGGCGGCGTCGCGCACAACATGGATGTGCTCGGTGCGCGCGTCGCGGATATCGAAGCCATCGTGATGAGCCACGGGCACATCGACCACACGGGCGGGCTGCACGGCCTCGTCGCGCGCAACGGCCGGCGGCGGCTACCGATGCTGCTCCACCCGGACTTCTGGCTCGAGCGCCGCATCGCACCGCCGGAAAGGGAGCCGCTGGAGCTGCCGACGGTCAGCCGCGGCGCGCTCGAGGGCGCGGGGTTCGAGGTCATCGAAGGCGCACGGCCATCGTTGCTGCTCGACGGCTCGGTGCTGATCACGGGCGAAGTCGCGCGGAGCACGGAGTTCGAGCGCGGCTTCCCGGTGCACCAGGCGAAGCGCGGCGGGGCGTGGACGCCCGACCCGCTGATCCTCGACGACCAGGCGCTGGTGGTGAGCGTGCGCGGGCGGGGGCTCGTCGTGCTCACGGGCTGCGGGCACGCCGGCATCGTCAACATCGTGCGGCACGCGCGGGCGCTGACGGGCGAGCCACGCGTCGCGGCTATCGTCGGCGGCCTCCACCTGAGCGGGCCGCTCTTCGACCCGATCATCCCGGCGACGGTCGAAGCGCTGGCAGGCTTCGCGCCGGGAATGATCGTGCCCGCGCATTGCAGCGGCTTCGCCGCGACGCGCGCGATTTCGCTGGCGCTGCCGGACGCCTTTGTGCAGAGCAGCGCGGGCACACGCTACATCATCGACGCCCAGACAGGCGCCCGTCCGGGCGCCGGGGGAGCGTGACGGCGATGGCGCGACAGCTCCCGGCCGGCGAGACGCGCGTCGGCCCGCGCGTGTTCGCGTGGGGGACGCGCACGTACGTGATGGGCGTGATCAACGTCTCGCCGGACTCGTTTTCGGGCGACGGGCTCTCCGACGCCGGCGCCGCGGTCGAGCAGGCGCGCCGCTTCATGGCGGAGGGCGCGGACATCCTCGATGTCGGCGGGCAGTCGACGCGCCCGGGCCCGGTGAAGACCGACGACGGATTCGAGGAGATCGCGCCGGACGAGGAGGTCCGGCGCGTGCTGCCGGTGATCGAAGGCATCCGCCGCGCGCTTGCGGACGCGCCGATCAGCGTCGACACGTACAAGCCGGCCGTGGCGCGCGCGGCGCTCGACGCGGGGGCCCACATGCTGAACGACGTGATGGGCCTGCGCCGTGACCCGGAGCTGGCGCGCATCGCCGCGCGGGCGCGCGTGCCCGTCGTCGTCATGCACAACCAGCGCGGCCGGCACGCGGACGACGTGATGGGCGCGATCCTCGAAGGGCTGCGCGCGTCGCTGCTGATCGCCGGGGAGGCCGGGATCGCGCGCGGCGACGTGATCGTCGACCCGGGGTTCGGGTTCGGCTGGACGCCAGAGCAGAACATCGAGATCCTGCGCCGGCTGCGCGAGCTGGAGGCGCTCCAGGCGCCGGTGCTCATCGGCACGTCGCGCAAGTCGACGGTCGGCATCGCGCTCGGCGGCGCGCCGGTGCACGAGCGCGTCTTCGGCACGGCGGCGACGGTCGCGCTGGCGATCGCGCATGGCGCGGACATCGTGCGCGTGCACGACGTCGCGGAGATGGTGCAGGTGGCGCGCGTGTCCGACGCCATCGTCCGGGGCCGCATGCCGGGAGAGGGCCCGTGACGCGGGTCTTCCTCGGGCTCGGCGCGAACGTCGGCAACCGGGAGGAGCACCTGCGCACGGCGCTGGGCATGCTCGAGAGGGCGTGCCGCGTCGTAGCGGTGTCATCGCTGTACCGGTCGGTGGCGGTGGTGCCGGAGGGCGAGCCGCCGGGGCCGGACTACCTGAACGCGGCGTGCGAGGTGGAGACGGACCTGGAGCCGGCGGAGCTGCTGCGCTTCGTGAAGCAGGTCGAGCACGACATCGGGCGGCGGCCGGCCCCGCGCTGGGCGCCGCGCCCGATCGACATCGACATCCTGCTATACGGCGGGCGCGTCATTGACACGGCGGAGCTGCGGGTGCCGCATCCGCTGCTCGCCGAGCGCAACTTCGTGCTCGTGCCGCTGGCCGAGCTGGCGCCGGAGGCGGTGCACCCGGCCCGCGACCGGACCGTCGGCGAGCTGGCGGAGGACCTCGACCTCGGCGGGCTGGCGCACCTGCGCGGGCCTGAGTGGGCCGCGGGCGGCGCACAGGCCGACGAGGCCGCCGAATGAGCGGCCGCGCGCCGCGCGTTGACACTCGGCAGCGCGTACGATGCAATGATGCGCCCGAGCAGGCACGGGCCCGAACGGGAGGAGGAGATGTTGGAGCTTGACCCGAGCCAGTTGGGCACCCTCGAGCTCGATGGCACGTGGGTGCCGTGCCTGGACCTGAACGACGCGGTGTTCGTGCCGACGCGGGTGACGATGGCAGGAAAGGAGTACTCCTTCGCACAGAGCTTCAACATCAAGGGCCACGGCGCGGTCATGCCGCAGGCGATTCGCGCGTTGCGGGACCAGGGCAAGCAGCCGCTGGTGATCGCGCGCAATGAGCGCTACTACGTGTACGTGACGCCGCCCTGACCCCCGGGGACCATGCCTCCGAAGAAGAAGACCAACGAGCCGCACGTGAAGCTGTACCAGTCCGACTGTCCCGCCTGCGGGCGCCACTACGAGGGCAACTTTCCGATGTGGGTGCGCATCGGCGACTTCCCGTGCATCTGCGGCGCGGTCGTGCCCGCCCCGGCGGGGCAGGGCGGCTATGGCGACTACCGGTTCGAGGACTGATCGATGTCCGCCACGCAGTACCGGGTCCGCGTCGAGCGCAACACGCTGAAGTTCGCGGCGGCGCACTTCGCGACGTTCGAGGGGCGCTGCGAGCCACTCCACGGCCACAACTACGCGGTGACGATCGAGGTCGCCGGGACGCTGACGGACGACGCATGGGTGGTCGACTTCTCGACGCTCAAGACGCTGGGCAAGGCGCTGTGCGACGAGCTGGACCACACGTTCCTGCTGCAGCGCGACAGCCGCGTCCTCCAGATCGATGAGGGCATGAGCAACTGGAAGGTGCGCTTCCTCGAGCGCGGGTTCGTCTTCCCGAAATCCGACGTGATCGCCCTGCCGATCGACAACACGACCGCCGAGCGGCTTGCCGAGTGGTTCGCCGGCCGTTTGCGCGACGGCCTGCGCGCGCGCGGCGCGTCGAACCTCACGTCGCTCGTCGTCGGCGTCGAGGAGGCGCCCGGCCAGGCCGGCTGGTGCGAGATGGCGCTGAACAGGGCATAGGGACGCCCCGGCGCCCGCTGTCAAGGGGCGGCGTGGGCGGGACTCGCGGCGCTCGGCGGCTGCTGATCGCCACCTGCTATGATGCGCGCGATGAGCATCTCGCCGCCCGCCGAGGGATACCAGCTCACGCTGCCGATCTTCGAAGGGCCGCTCGACCTGCTGTTGCACCTCATCGAGCGCGAAGAGCTGGACATCACGGACATCGCGCTGGTCACGGTCACCGACCAGTACATGCGGTACCTGCACGCGGGCGATCAACTGAACATCGACGCGCTCGCCGACTTCATCGCCATCGGCGCGCGGCTGCTCTTCCTGAAGTCGCGCGCGCTGCTGCCCCGGCCGCCATCCACGGGAGACGGCGGCGAAGAGGAAGACGACGCGGGCGACGACCTGACGCGCCAGCTCTCCGAGTACAAGCTGTTCAAGGAAGCGGCCGGGCGGCTGCGGGCGATCGAAGTCGCGGGCCTGCACTCCTACCCGCGCATCGCGCCGCCGCCGGAGTTCCCGCCCCCGACCGGACTCGACGGTGTGACGCTCGACCTGCTCCAGCGCATCGTCGAGGCGGCGCTCACGCGCACGCGCGTCGAAGAACCGGTGCAGGTGATCCATCCGCACCGGTTCACCGTGAGCGAGAAGATCGCGCTGATCCGCGACCTGCTGGCCGCCGAAGGGCGCGCGAGCTTCCGCGCGCTCGTGGGGCGGTGCCGGACGCGCATGGAGGTCGTCGTGTCGTTCATGGCGGTGCTCGAGCTGATCAAGTCGCGCGCCATCGAGGCGGTGCAGGACGCGGCGTTCGAGGACATCGTGCTGGTGCCGTCGGAGGACGCGCCGCTCGACGTGCCGGTGACATCGGAGTTCGACGACTAACGGATACCTCACCCCCCGGCCCCCTCTCCGTTGCGATGGAGAGGGGGAGACAGGCGTGCAACGAGGGGGGATAGGCGTCGAGCCTGTTCCCCGGTCACCGCCGCCGGCGGGCCGGGTCCCTGAGCGGGTACGATCGGGCCATGAAGGCGCAGGTGCTGCACGAGACGGGCGACGCCGGGGCGCCGAGGCTGCGTCTCGAGGATGTGCCGGAGCCGGCGCCTGGCCTCGGGCAGGTGCTGATCGCCGTCGAGGCGTGCGGGGTGTGCCGCACGGACCTGCACATCGTCGAAGGCGAGGTGCGGGGCCGGCTGCCGCTGATCCCGGGGCACCAGGCGGCAGGCAGCGTCGTCGCGCTCGGGCCGGGCGTCGATGCGTTCGCGCCGGGCGATGCCGTCGGCGTTGGCTGGCTGGCCAGCACGTGCGGCGTCTGCCGCTTCTGCGCGAGCGGACGCGAGCATCTCTGCGAGCAGGCGCGCTTCACCGGCCGCGACGAGCACGGCGGCTACGCCGGGCGCATGGTCGCCGACGCGCGCTTCGTGTACCGGCTACCGCCGTCGTTTGCCCCACGCCACGCGGCGCCGCTGCTCTGTGCCGGGATCATCGGGTATCGCGCGCTGAGGCTGTCCGGGATCCGGCCGGGCGGGCGGCTGGGGCTCGTCGGCTTCGGCGCGTCCGCGCACCTGGCGGCCCAGGTCGCGCTGCACTGGGGCTGCGCTGTGTACGCGTTCACGCGCGAAGAGCACCACCGCCGCCTCGCGCGCGAGCTGGGCGCGGCGTGGGCAGGGCAGGTGTGCGACGACCCCGGCGTGCGGCTCGACGCGGCGGTGATCTTCGCCCCGGCGGGCGAGCTGATCCCGCAGACGCTGGCGCGCCTCGACCGCGGGGCGACGCTCGCCGTCAACGCGATCCACATGACCGCGATCCCGTCGTTTTCGTACGACGCGCTCTACCACGAGCGCGTGGTGCGCAGCGTCGCGAACTTTCCGCGCCGCGACGCGGAGGAGTTCCTCGCGCTCGCCGCGGAGATCCCCGTGCGCGTGGAGGTCGAACGCTATCCGCTCGACGGCGCGAACGAGGCGCTGCTGCAGGTGAAGCGCGGCGCGGTGCACGGCGCCGCCGTGCTGCAGATGGGCGCCGGCGCGTAGCGCGCACGCTGCCCGCGTTCAGCCGCCGGGCGCGCGTGCCGCCTTCTCGATCTCGACGCGGACGCCGCGGTCGATCGGCACCGGCTGCCAGTGCAGGGCGCGGTAGCGCAGGTGGCCGTAGCCGCCGGCGAAGTGCAGCCACTTCACCATGCCGGGCTCGACGTTCGACGTGTCGCGCCAGCCCTCGAACTGGTACGGCTCGAAGCCGTTGTACATGATCAGTTGCCCGGGCCGGACGGCCGGCGTCACGCGCGCTTCGACGAACGCCTCCGAAACATCGTTGTAGACGCGCATCTGGTCGCCATCGCCGATGCCGCGCGCGAGCGCGTCGCCGTCGTTCACGTACGCGGTCGGGTGGCCGCGGTGCGTGTTCAGGATCACGTGGTTCGTCATGTTCGTGGAGTTTGTGCTCCAGCGCGGGTGGCCGCCGGTCATCTCGAGCGGGTAGTCGCCGCCCTGCGCCGGCGGCTCCTTGTGCACCGGCAGCTCCTCGCCCGCCTCGAGGAACCAGTCGTGGTCGATGTAGAACTGGGCGCGGCGGGTCAGCGTCGGAAACGGCTCCTTCTTTTCCGTCTGCCAGCGGAACGGGGCGTGCGTGCGGTCGGGCGCGAGGTCGGACGCCTGCGCCAGCGCCATCGGCGAGCGGCCCCAGCCGGTGAAGCGCACGTAGCCGCCCTCTCGCAGCGTCGCCAGCGTCGTGTCGGGCGGGATGGTGCCGGTCGCAGCGGAATCGGTGACCATCTCGTTGATCACGGTGTCGTCGTCGGCGAAGTAGCCGTCGCCCGTGATCTGATCGTACAGGTTGTCGAGCCGGACGGGCATCCCGAGCCGCGACGTGAACTCGGTGAAGCCGCGCGCCACGGCGCGCGCCGACAGCACGCGGGCGAGCGCCTGGGCGAACTGCCACTCCGTCCTCGTGTCCTCGGGCGGGTCGACGACGCGGTCGGAGAGCGTGAGGTTCATGACGTCCGGCGTGGTGTACGGGAAGTTCGGCTTCTCGTAGTGGTGCGCGGCGGGCAGCACGATGTCGGACCAGAGCCCCGTCGTCGTCATCCGCACGTCGAACGAGACGACGAGGTAGAGCTTCGGCCAGAGGTGCGCGAGCAACTGCTGCTGGCCGCCGCGCGTGCGGCGCAACAGGTTGCCGCCGATCTCGAACAGCACGCGGGGCGGCGCATCGGGCGCCGGCTGCTGCGCGCCGTCCCACCAGCCGCGGCCGACCGCCTCCTGCACGTACTCGGAGAACGTGCGCTTCATCGACGGGTCGCTCCATCCGGCCCGCTCCCACGCCTCGCGATATCCGCAGTGATTCAGCCAGAAGAAGGCGGCCGGCACGTTGCCGCCCAGTGCCGCGCCGCGATAGGCCATCTCGTGCGACAGGATCTCGTCGGTGAGCGTCGGGTCCTGCGCCTTCATCGCGCCGGCCATCGTGGTGAGGGTCGCGTCGAGCGCGCGCGCCGCCTCGGGCCCCGGCGTGGGCTTCGACGACCACGTGAACATGCCGTCGAACATGCCGACGGCCCAGCTCCGGATGCCGGCGCCCTGTTTGCCCCAGTTGCCGGTGAGCGCGAGCAGCAGGCACAGCGAGCGCTCCATCAGGTCGCCGTGGTACGACTTGCCGAAGGTCCAGCCGTCGAGGATGTGCGTCTTGCCGCCGGCCACCATGCGCGCGAGCCGCTCGATCACCGACGGGTGCACGCCGCACGTCCCCGAGGCCGCCGCCGGCGCGTAGTCGCGCAGCCGCTCTTCGAGCAGCACGAACGCGGGGACGACGTCGACCTCGCTGGCATCGGCGAGGCGCGCGCGATACGTCCCGCGCAGCGCCGGGCGGATGGCGCCGAGCGCGAGCGTGCGCGGCGCTTCGACGACCGCGCCGGTGCGCTCGTCGAACATGCAGAACATGTCGTCGCGGCCACCCTCGACGATGTCCCGCTGACGCAGGAAGCGGCGGGTGTCGCGCCGCACGAGCAGCGGCAGGTCGGTCTGCTCGCGCACGAAGCCTTCGTCCATCAGCCCCTCATCGACGATGACGCGGCACATCGACAGCGCCAGCGCGGCATCGCTGCCGATGCGCACCGGCACGAAGAGGTCCGCGTGCGGCGCCGACGGGCTGTAGTCCGGGCCGACGATCACGACCTGCGCGCCGTGGTAGCGCGCTTCGGTGATGTAGTGGAAGAGGGGGATGTCGCTGTACGCGGGGTTGTTCGCCCAGATCACGATGACGTCGGAGTGGAACCAGTCGTCGTTGCTGGCGCACGGGTCGAAGCGCCCGAAGGTGACGTAGATGCCCGGGCTCCAATCGTTGATCTCCGCCTGGACATCGGTGAGCGTGCAGCCGAGCTTGTTGAACACCGCCCCGGCCAGCGCGATGCTCTGGACGCCGCCCTGCCCCGGCGTGCCGACGCGCACGATGCTCTCGGGGCCGGCCGCCTGGAT
>JAKAMA010000050.1 GCA_021813085.1 Chloroflexota bacterium
GGCGTGTTGGTGGCCGTCGGCACAGCGGTGAAGGTGGCCGTCGGCGGCACCGGCGTGTTGGTGGCCGTCGGCACGGCGGTGAAGGTCGCGGTGGGCGGCACCGGCGTGTTGGTGGCGGTCGGCACGGCGGTGAAGGTCGCGGTCGGTGGCACCGGCGTGTTGGTGGCGGTCGGCACGGCGGTGAAGGTCGCGGTCGGTGGCACCGGCGTGTTGGTGGCGGTCGGCACGGCGGTGAAGGTCGCGGTGGGCGGCACCGGCGTGTTGGTGGCCGTTGGCACGGCCGTGAAGGTCGCGGTCGGTGGCACCGGCGTGTTGGTGGCCGTCGGCACGGCGGTGAAGGTTGCCGTCGGCGGTACCGGCGTGTTAGTGGCGGTGGGCACGGCCGTGGAGGTGGCCGTGGGCGGCACTGGCGTGTTGGTGGCGGTGGGCGTTGACGTGCTGGTGCGGGTAGGTGTCGCCGTGCTTGTCGGGATCGCGGTGGCTGTGCCCGTGCTGGTGGCCGTGGGCGTCGGGGTGGCCGTGTTCACCGGGGCGCACTGCTGTTGCTTGGAAGGGGTGCTGTCGTACTCGTCGTACGAGTTGTCCTCGTTGCCCCACGGGTCGGTCGAATGCTCGCCCGAGGTCGCCGGCGGGTTCGGCGCGTGGAACGCCACGTCGTAGGTGATGACGCAGACCTGCACGTTTGCGCCGGATGCATAGGTATGGGAGATCGGCCCCCAGGTGCCGGTGCCGGGCGGCTGGCACTGCTGCCACGTGCCGGCCACCGGACCATTCGTCGGGTAGACGCCGTCGCGCGACTGGTAGGGCGGCGGTGAAGGGTTCGCGATGCCGGTCCCGTCGCCCCAGACGATCGCGAAGCCGATGTGCTTGTTGGCGTTGCTGTGTGAAACGCAGCCATCCCATTTCCACGTGCCGGAGACCGTCACCGTCAGTCCGGCCGTCGCCTGCGTGATCGAGGTCGGGTACGGCGTATCGTCGTAGAACGTCGTGAGCGCGAGCACGTAGCTGTGGGTCGTGTCGCTTGTGGCGTACACGTTCACGGTGTACACGCCCGTCGGCGCGGGTATCGTCAGCTTGTAGGAGTCGATGATGTTGCCGGCGCTGTCCGACACCACGGTGTCGAATCCCGGCGCCCCGGTGCCGCTGCCGTTCACGATCGAGCCGTCTGGCCGGACGACGACGACGTCGTATGAGGTCGCGGGTTGGTAGCCGGCGCCCGTGATGGTGACGATGTCGCCCGGGCCGTAGACGGTCTGATCCGTCACCACCGTGTAGCTCGCCGCGCCGGCGTGTGAGGACGTGAGCAACTGCCAGGCGAACAGCGAGAGCGCGATCGCCAGTGTCGCGGCGAGCACCGCCCGCACACGGCCGGCGCGCGGCCGTGCCGATGGCAGCCCGAAGTCGTGACGTTGCCCCCGCGTCAGCGCCAAGGCGTGCTCCCCCGGCGCGTCCTCGCATGGCGAGATACGGTACGCGACCGGAACTTGGCGGGGGGGATCAACGCGGCCACGGACGTTCGCGGCCGCGTGTTCGTGCCGAGTATCTCCCAGCCCCGTTCCGATGTCAACCCCCAGGATGGGGAAATTCGAAGCAGGCGCGCGGATCCATATTGATTGACGGCCAGCGTGCGGCCGGCTGCGTGAAGCTGCCGGACGGCGTCGCGGCGCCAGGCACCGCAAACCCTTACGGCGTCACCCACTCCTGGTGTGTACAGCCGTCGTCATAGACCAGCTTTGCCGCGCCCAACGTCAGCGGCACGGCGAACGCCAGGCTCCCCTGCACGCTCGCACCGGGGGCGAGCGCCCGCCACCCTGTGACGGCGTCGCTCGCCGCGTCGGGCGCGTAGGCGCGTCCCGAAGGCTCGCGCAGCGCGAAGTGCGCCGCCAGACCGCGCGCCTCTCCGGCGCCGTGATTGACGATGGTGAGCGTCGCCACGAGGAACTTGCCGCCAGCCGCGGGCGGCCGTCCCCGGTAGCTGGCCGCGAAACCCGCCCGGTCGAGCGCGAGGTCGAGCGCGCCCGCGCCGCACGTGGTCCTCGTCGGCACGGCGAAGAATGCGGCGACACCCCCGCGATCGCCCCGCTCCACGAGTGCGCGGATGCCGAAGAACAGCGCCGCCCCGGCGACGAGCGCGGCGACCGCAGCGAGCGTAAGCCTCATCGCCGCCTCCGACGCAAGTCTACGATGTTTGGCCCTGCGCCGGACGCCGCTGGCCGTCAAGATCCCGGCACATTATGTGGGATCCCCCACCCGATCCCTCTATACAGGCCCGCCGCGCATGGTTAGAATCGTGGATACGCGCGCCTGCGCGCAGTCCCCGCATACCCGGCGCCCGGCCGCTCCGCCCGGGTGCACACAAGGAGTCTCCCATGACGACGCGACCGGGCCGGTGGGTGGGGGTTGCTCTCGCGGCCGCGCTGGCGGGCGTCGTCTTCGCCGCTGGCGGCGTGCACGACGGCGGCGGCGTCCATGCCCAGCAGCCGCCCGTTCCGGCGCCAGCCGTGACAACACTGCCGCAGGTGGCTGTCCTCTCCGGCACGTTCGGCGGCGGCTCACTGCGCAAGACCGGCAAGATCGACCCCGTGCTCGACGAGCTCTACCGCGTCGACCTGCTGAGCCGCGCGACGGCCAACCGTCCCGTCACGGCCGCCAACGCCGCCGGCATCGGGCCGGCGATCGCCGGCCGCATCGCCACGAAGCAGTTGCGCATCGACGCCTCCGGCCGCGTGCAGGTGTGGGTCGACACCGTCGCCTCCCCGGGCTCCGCGCTCGCGGATCTCGTCGGCCTCGGCATGCAGGTGCAGCGCACCGACGACAAGCATCGCATCGTCCAGGGTCTGCTGCCCGTCTCGCAGCTCGACGCGGCGTCGGCCCTCGCTTCCGTCGCCACGGTGCGGCTGCCGGACTACGGCCACGTCCAGACCGGCTCCGTGACGACGCAGGGCGACAGCATCCTCGGCTCGGCGACGCTGCGCTCGCAGCTCACCGCCAGCGGCGCCGGCGTCCGCGTCGGCGTCATCTCCGACGGCATGGAGGGGCTGGCGAGCGCGCAGGCGTCCGGCGATCTCGGCTCCGTCGATACCACGACCTGCAACGTCGCACCGGGCCCGCTGCTCAGCCCGCCCGTGCCGCGGCCGCTGCCCACCGCCTCCGGCGCCGGCGCCGAGGGCACCGCCATGTCAGAGATCGTCCAGGACATCGTCCCCAACGCGCAGATCGTCTTCGGCTATTTCGGCATGAACGTCGGCGGCACCGCGCTCGACTTCAACGCCGCCGTCAACTGCCTGGCCGCCCACACCGACGTCGTCGTCGACGACGTCGGCTGGTTCAACACCGGCCCGAACGATGGCACGAGCCTCGTCTCCGCCAACACCTCGGCCGCGCTCAACAACCCGGCGAACCCGATCCGTGGCTACTACACGTCCGCCGGCAACTACGCGCAGGACCACTACCACGCGCCGTGGTTGAATTCGGGCTTCACCATCGCGGGGACCGGCGGCGATTACTGGGGCTTGCAGCAGTTCCAGGGCGGCGGCGGTACCACCGACGGCGGCTATGGCCTCCAGTGCAGCCCGTCCGTGCGCTGCGGCGACACCGTCCAGATCGCGCCGGGCGGCAGCCTCACCGTGTTCCTCCAGTGGAACGACCCCTTCGGCGGTTCGACCAACGACTACGACCTGCTGCTGCAGGACAACTATCTGGGCGCCGTCTCCGTCGCGAGCGGCAACGTGCAGGGCCCCGGCTTCCCCTATCCGGTGGAAGCGTTCGGCATCACGAACACGCACGGCGTGACGACGACCTACAACATCCTCATCGGCAACTACAAGAATCTCGCCGCCCCGCGCACGTTCGACATGTACGTGCTGTGCGGCGGCTGCAACTGGTTCCCGACCGGCCTCCCCGCGCCCGACAACTACTCGGCCCACAACTACAACACGCTCGCCGGCAGCCTGCCCAACGAGTCCGACGCCGGCGGCGGCGTCCTCTCCGTCGCGGCCATCAGCGCCGCCAACGGCCCGGGCTACAATACCATCGACTACTACAGCAGCCGCGGTCCGACCGTCGATGGCCGCACCAAGCCCGACATCACCGGCATCGACTGCGTCGCTATCACCGGCGCCGCCGGCTTCCCGAACCCCTTCTGCGGCACCTCCGCCGCCGCGCCGCACATCGCCGGCATCGCCGCGCTGCTGCTGAGCTGCAACCCGATGCTGCTCCAGGCGCACGACGCCGGCGCCTACCTCGCGTCGCGGACGACGCTGCGCACCGCGCTGCTGAACGGCGCGACGCCGCTCGGCATCGGCCAGCCGAACAACACCTTCGGCTACGGCCGCGCGAATACGATGACGTCCGCACCCCTCGCCGGCTGTCTCGACACCGACGGCGACGGCTATCCCAACGGTCTCGAGATCTCGATGGGCAAGAACCCCAACGTCTACTGCCCGATCATGCGGGCCGACGTCAACGGCGATGGTACGGTCAACATCTTCGACCTGGCGAACATCGCGCAGTATTACGGCCAGACGATCCCGCCGGCGCCGCCGCGGCTCAACCAGAACGGCGACACGACGCTCAACATCTTCGACCTGGCGTTGACCGCCCAGCAGTACGGCAAGGTCGTGACGGGCTGTCCGTAGCCGCGCGCCCTACTGGACCGACAGCAGCGTCACGTCGATGACGACGGGCTGGTCCGGGCGCACGAGCTGGAACACGCCTGTCGCGTCGGAGAGCCCGGCCTTGCCGAACGCCAGCGCCGCCGGCACGAGCAGCCGCCGCTTGCCGCCGGCGCGCATCGTCGACACGCCTTCGTCGATCCCCGCCAGCACCTGCCGGTGCCCCACCACGAACGTCAACGGCGTCCCGGCCGTGCCGCCGATCCGCACCCCGTCCGCGTACACGGCGTAGTCGATGCTGACCGTCTTCCCGGCGCCCGCTGGAGCGCCGGTGCCCGGCTGCACGTCGATGTACGCCAGCCCGTCGGGCAGCGTCGTCGTGGTGCCCGTCACGGTGGGCTGGACCACGACGGTGGGCGTCGGCTGCGGCGCCGCCGACGGCGTCGCCGCCTTGCCGCCGCCCCCGCCGCCGGAGCAGCCCGCCGCCGCGACGGCGACGATGACGATGGCGGCCGGGAGCAGGAGCAGGCGAGCGATCACGGGTGGTCTTCTCCATGGGTGCTGTCGGGATGGACGTTGGCGGGGGACATGATAGCGCGCCCGCCGTGGCCCGCAGCCCTTACTTGACGCGCGGCGCCGCGCCGGCGCCCTGCGCAACGGCGCCGCGCTATGCTACCATCCCGCGCACGGCGCGTGGTGCGCGTGGTGGTGAAAGGGAGGCCCGGAGTGCAGCGTATCGCCGTCTTTGCCGCAGCCCTGGCCGCGGGCGCACTCGTCGCCGCTGCCTGCGGCGGCTCGGGCGCGAAGCCCGCCGCCAGCACGACGGCGTCCGCCAGCACCACGGCGCCCGCCCCGACGCCGCGCTCGGGTACGCCCGTCCCCGGCAATACCGCCGTCGCCATCGTCGGCAGCCCGCTCCCCACCTACACCCCCAGCCCTGTGAGCGACGCCCAGCAGACCGCCATCGCCCAGGGCGCAAACGTCCCTCTCGCCGAGTTCAAGGACCCGAAGGGGCGCTTCGTCGTGGGCCTGCCTGTCGGCTGGACCATCAAGTCCGATGTGGTCGGCGTGAGCGCCTCCCTCGCCGGGCGCCCCGTCGCCGCCGACCTCGGCATTGCGTGCGCTCCCGGCGCCACGGTGCCCGCCCTGATCGCCGCCGACCAGAGCCTGCTGAAGAAGGTCGGTGACGGCGACCTGACGCTGGACAAGGCGTTCTCCACCACCGTGGACGGCATCACGGCGCGGGAGGTCCCCTGGCAGGGCGTCGTCCAGGCGGCGAACATCACCGTGAAGCACTGGTACGTCTACTTCGAGGCGAAGGGCTGCGCCTGGCGCCTTCTCCTCAACACCTACCCCGGCGCCAACGAACAGGAGATGCTCACCATCTTCCGCCGCATGCTCGACTCGTTCCACCTGCAATGACCGCGCCCCGTACGCCGCCCTGCCGCGCCAGCCGCCCGCCATGGAAGGAGTCTCCGATGCCACGTCCCACGCGCCTGCTCGCCGCCGCCGCGGCCGCCGTCCTGTCGCTGGCCGTGGCCGCCTGCTCCTCCGGCGGTGGCGCCAGGCCGACCAGCACCGCCGTGCCCGCCCCCACCGCGACGGCGCTGCCCGCAGCCCTCGCCACCGCGGCGGCGCAGGGTGGCAGCGTCCCCCTCGTGCCCTACACGGACCCCGGCAAGCGCTTCACCGCGAAGCTCCCCGCCGGCTGGACGGTCGAGCCGATCGCCAACGGCGTCACCAGCTCCGTCCTGAGCAAGACCGGCAAGCTCGCGGCGACCCTCAGCATTCTCTGTCAGCCCGGCATCACCGTCGATGCGCTGGTCAAGCAGGACCAGACCGCCGGCCAGCGGCTGAGTTCCGGCGCCCCCGACCTGGCAAACGCCAAACCCGGCCAGGTCGCCGGCGCTCCGGCCCAGATCGTCGCCTGGAGCGGCAAGCTCGGTTCCCTGCCCATCGAGCACACGACCGTCTACTTCGCCGGCAAGGGCTGCGCCTGGCGCATCCAGCTCAACACCTTCCCCGGCGCGGCCATCACCCAGTTCCGCCCCGTGCTCGATGGCGTGCTCGCTTCCTTTGCCTTCTCTTAGGATCCGGAAAGCGTTTACAAGGGAGGCTGCCGGGGTGTTGACATCTTGTGCCGGTTGTGGCGTAATAGGCGCGTACTAACACGCCGCCAACCGTTCCCCCGCCAAGGACGTACGTTCATAGCAACCAAAAGGCGCCTCGCTTCCGGCCGGGTCACTGCATGATCCCCGGTCCGGCGCGTCCGCCGCGCTGTTGCGCTGACGAAGGAGGTGGACAAGCGGCAGGAACCCCACGCGTGTCAGCCCTACGTCTCTGACGTGTTCATCAGGGAGGAGCTCTACACTCAATGAAACTACGACATCTTGCGGCCGTCGCCCTCTTCGCGGTGGTCGTAGCGCTCGGCGGACTCCTCGGCGGCAACGTCGCGGAAGCCGCCTGCCCGTCAACGGCCAACGGCGGCTGTGCCATGGACCACACGTACAGCGTCACTCTGAACAACTACACGGTCGGCTCGGCGCCCGACACCACGGTGAACCTGGCCCTCGGCACGAACAGCGCGGCCAGCGCGCCGTTCCCGACCGCCTTCTTCAACGAGGCGACGACGAGCTACACCGGCGTCACGCCGGTTGCTGAGTACGCGGGCAAGGTCGGCGCAAACGTTGGCACGATCGACTTCTCGATCCAGAGCAACGTTGACCCGACGCTGGTCGCCAGCAACAACGTTAACCTGACCACGGGCCAGCCGCCGCGCTGTGGCGCCGCCGGCACCCTGGCGATCGGCAGCCCGACGGCGATCCACGCGGTGGTGCTCGCCGGGCTGAGCGCCACCTCGCCGACCGTGTCCAGCGCTCCCGACCCCGGGAACGTGCCGTACACGTTCGACCAGGAGCCGGACTTGAGCGCTGGCGGCGGCGGCGCGCCGATGGGCGTCACCCACGTCCCGGACTGGTACCCGCCCCTGCTCACGCAGTTGGGGCTCATCCCATCCCTCGTTCACCGCGGGTATGCGATCGCCAAGACGACGGCGGCCTCGCAGACCACCGTCTCGTTCCTGACGATCGTGCCGCCCGGCGGCGCGACGATCAACGTCACCTTCCTGGGTAACCCGATCGCCGTCTTCAACCCGGCAAGCCAGGCGGTGAGCACCTGCCCGCCGTTCACCACGAAGGTCGTCACCCAGGGCACGGCGACCGCGCACACCTGGGACTGCACGACGGACTACTTCGGCAATCCGATCCCGGTGCCCGGGAGCTGCACGGCCCTGAGCGACGTGGGCGGCCCCAACCAGAGCCTGCCAGCAGCGGGCACGTTCGACTACCAGATCACCCTCTCGACCGGCCTGAACCTCGACGGCGACCAGACGACCGCGACACCTCCGGTCCTGCTCTGGGACCAGTGGGACAACTGCCCGGTCGACGCTAACCCGAACCAGACCCCGGCGACCACGCCGGACAACGGCATCGGTAACGCATGCAAGACCGGCGGCACGGTGTGGACGAACGTCTCCGCCTCCGCCGTCACCAACGCCGCGACCGGCTGCGCCCCGGGCGCCGCCACAAGTGGCGGCGGGACTATGACGAGCTGGGCGCCCTGCCAGGACGCGGATGGCGACGGCGTGCTCAACTCCGTCGACAACTGTCCGCTGACGCCCAACCCGACGCAGGTGGACACGCTGAAGGACGGCATCGGCGACGCCTGCCGCCCGGCGATGGCGGGCAACGCGCCCGCCACGACCGACGTCCCGGGCACCGGCGTCGGCTACCCGACCGAGTACGCGGCCCAGGACCTCTGTGGCAATGAGTTCACCACGGGCGTCGGCGCCCTCGCCCCGTACTGCGTGGCGAACGGCACCGGCATGCCGGGCGGGGTCGGCGTCGCGTTCAAGAACTCGAACGCCATGAACCAGGACATGACGCCGGACTTCATGGCCTCGTTCACGAAGCCCAGCGGCGCCGTGGTGCCCTGCGTGCAGGACCACGTCGCGGACACGAACCAGGACGGTTACAGCGACGCGAAGGAAGGGACGCCTCCCGGCGCTTCCTGCCCGGCTGCGCCCGCGAACCACGGCCTGTACCCGCCGGGCGGCGGCATCCCTGTGGGACCGCTGAACCCGACCGCGCTCGGCGCCTGCGCCGCCCGCAACTTCCTCGGCACGGCGGCGCAGAACCTGAACGCCAAGATCGCCCGCGCGGACGTCACGGCGAACGGAGTGGTCAACATCTTCGACCTGTCGGCGGTCGCCGGGGTCTACGGCCAGACCGGCTTCGGCCTCGACGCCAGCGACTTGCGCAACGAGATGGACGTGTCGAAGAACGGTGTGATCAACATCTTCGACCTCTCCGCCGTCGCGGCGCAGTACGGCAAGACCGTCCCGCCCTGCTAGGCAGTGCGTGACCTGCGGCCCGGGGGCGGAGACGCCCGCCCCCGGGCCGCTACCGAGGTGGCTCAAACCGCGTCGAGAGGAGGTGGCAAGCAGAGAGAACACGTCGCGCAGAGCTCTTGGAACCGGCGTCCGTGGCGGACGCCCCGCCTGACCCCCGTCCTGGCGGCAGAAAGCCAACGTCCCCGCCGCAAAGTGGAGGTCAAACCCAACTCATGAACCGTACCCGATTGTTCGGGGCCGCTGCGCTGGTGGTCGCGCTCGTGGTCGGTGCCATCTCCTTCAATGGCACGGGCCCGGTGCAGGCCGCCACGCCCATCGGTCCCACGATGGTCGCTACCGGCCCGTACCTCGTACCGGTTGGCAGCACGATCAACATCGCCATTTCCGACGCGGCGAACCCGGCTGGGCCGATCTCGCCGTACTCCGGCTACAACGTGGGTCTGGTCTACCTGGACGCCGCTCTGTCCGGCAACGCGGCCGGTTCGGTCACCGCGCTCTCGTGGACCGACGCCAGCGGCCCGCTCTGGGCTCCCAGCGCCGCGTCTGCGGCCCCCACCACGTTGAACAGTAACTTCGGTGGCTTGCTCCCCGCCCCGCAGTTGGGCGTCGTTGCGGGCACCATCTCGCTGCCGAGCATCGGCACGACGGCGCTGGGCGCCCTCGGCTCGGCCGCCTTCACGGCGGCCAACGTCGGCGTCACAGGCTTCCACATGGTGACGCCGACGGACATCCCGAACGCGACCATCTTCGGCACGTACGGCACGTTCACCGTCGACTTCACGCTCAACGCGGCGCAGGCCAACGCCTACGCCTGTGGCAGCACGCCGACCAGCGGTCCGCCGACCGGCACGGGCGCTTGTGGCCCGCTCCCGGTCACCGGCTCGACCGCGGCTGACGACGTCGTCGTGATCCAGGCGCCGGCCCCGGTGCTGTCGATCACCAAGACCGCCAGCGCCGCTTCGGTCGTCGCTGGTGGCCAGCCGGTGACGTACACGATCACGGTGAGCAACGGCACCACGCCGCCGGTCACAGCGACCAACGTCACCGTCAGTGACACGATCCCGGCATCGATTCCGATCGCGAATCTCGTTGGCTCGCTGCCCGCGGGCTGCACCAACGCGGCCCAGGTCGTCACGTGCACCGTCGCGTCGCTCGCGCCGGGTGCCAGCTCGACGTTTGTCCTGACCTTCTCGGCGACGGACCCGAACGCCGGCAACACCATCGCGCACAACTGCGCCACGGCCACGGACAACCAGGGACTCGTGTCCCCGAACAGCACGCCCGTCACCTCGTGTGCGGACGTCGCGATCATCCCGCCGGCCGTCGCGTGGTCGAAGAGCCCGGCCAGCTCGAACAACTTCCTGACCACGGGCACGGGCGCCTTCACGTTCGATGAGATCCTGACGAACCAGGGCGACCCGCACGGCCTCGGTGGCTTCGCGTTCGACCTGCACTACGACCCGACGATCTTCGCGAACCCGACCGTTGACACGAGCCCGGCTGCGGCCATCTTCACGGCCGCCGGCCGCACGCTCTCCTGCTCGATGTCGATCCTCGGCAACGGCATCGACCACATCGCTTGCGCCAGCACAGGCCCATT
>JAKAMA010000051.1 GCA_021813085.1 Chloroflexota bacterium
GTCGGCGCGCGCCCCCTGCGCGAGCTGCGTGCGCAGCGTGGGGCTACCGGCGAAGTTGAAGGTGATGTCGATGCCCGGGTGCGCCTGCCGGAACGCCGTCGCCTCGGCGTGGAACGCATCGGTCAGCGACGCGGCGGCGAATACGGTCAGCGTGCCGGAGCGCAGGCCCGCCCCGGGCGTGGCCGAGCCCCCCGATTGCGCCTTACCCCCGCACGCGCCGGCGATGATGCTTGCCCCGGCCACCAGCACGGCAGCGGCCAGGGTCAGACGCCCGATCTGCGGCATGCCTCACCCCTTCCGGCGGCCGGGGCCGGTCCCGCCATCGTATCGCAGCGGGCCGGCGCGGCACACGGGCCGGATGGCCCGCGGGAGGGCCCTTCGGCCCGCGAGGGGACGCACGCCGCGCGAGTGCCCGCAGGCGCGCTGCGATGCGCGCGACGGTCGCGCGAGGTCGTCGGTCCGGCTTCGCCGGACGCACAGCCGAGGGCGGCTGTGCTCCGCGCCCGACGGGCCCTCCGGGCCGACAGGCCCGTCCGGGCTTTTCGTCGCGTTCACCAACGCTCATCCGGAAGCACGGCTCACGCGACGCGCGCAACGGTCGCGCCCGCTACCCACTCCGCCGCCGCTCCAGCTCCATGCGCACGTACGGATTCCGCTGCCGCTCCTGCCCGATCGTCGTCTGGTCCATGTGCCCTGGCAGCACGATCGTATCGTCAGGGAGGGCCAGCAGGCGGTCGACGATGCTGCGCATCTCCTCGTCGTAGTCGCCCCCCGGCAGGTCGGTGCGCCCGATCGAGCCCGCGAAGAGGGTATCGCCGCCAAACAGCACGCCGTTGGCGTAGAAGCAGACGCTGCCCGCCGTGTGCCCGGGCGTGTGGATCACGCGCAGCTTGAGCCCGTCGGCCTCGACCTCGTCGCCATCGGCGAGCAGGGCGTCCGGTGGCGGCGGGTCCGCGATCTCCGCGCCCAGCCAGCGCCGCGCCGAAGCGGCGGTCGAGGCGACGAGCGCGGCGTCGCCCGGATGCAGGAGGAACTTCGCGCCGGTGGCTTCGCGCACGGCCCCGACGCCCAGGACGTGGTCGATGTGCCCATGCGAGTTGGCGATCACCTTGATGGAGACGCCCATGTCACGAGCCATCGCCAGCACCTCGCCGGGCTCGTCGCCCGGGTCGATGCAGATGGCCTCTCCTGTGCGCCGGTTGCCGATCACCCAGCAGTTCTCCTGGAACGCCCCGACGACGATGCCGCGGATGACCAGCTCCTCGACGACGGGCTCAGACTTCATGCTCCGAGTGTACGCAGTCTCCTCGCCGTGCACGAGGCCCCCACAGGCCGTGTCGGGCCCCACTGCAAGACGCGGCCCGGAGGGACGATATTAGAGCAGGCCCACGCGCACCTTGTGATCGCTGGATCGAGGCTCTACAATCACCCGATATTCCGCTCTGACCAGGACAGTTCCGAGGGACGCATGACGTACGACACGCAAGACGCATCGCGCATGAAGCGGGTCCGCACCGAGCAGGCGATCCAGTTCGCCATGCAGAGCCGCTGGGACGACGCCATCACCGCCAACCGCGCCATCCTCACCGCCTTCCCCGACGACGCCGAAACGTACAACCGGCTGGGCAAGGCCCTCAGCGAGCGGGGGAAGATCAAGGAGGCGCGCGAGGCCTACCAGAAGGCGCTCGAGCTCGAACCGACGAACACCATCGCCCGCAAGAACCTGGAGCGCCTCGCGGCCGCCCGTGCCAAGGCCGAGCCCGACAAGGCGCACCAGGTCGATGCCAGCCTCTTCATCGAAGAGATGGGCAAGACCGGTGTGACCATGCTCGCTGGCGTCAACATGAAGATGCTCGCCACCCTCTCGGCCGGCGACGAGGTCGCCCTCAAGCCGGCCGGCTCGCGCCTCGCGGTCGAGACGATGGCTGGCGACTACATCTCCGACATCGAGCCGAAGCTGGCCATGCGCCTCTCAAAGCTGATGGAAGGCGGCAACAAGTACGCCGCCGCCATCGCCGGGATCCGCGACAACAGCGTCCGCGTGATCATCAAGGAGACGTTCCAGCATCCGACCCAGGTGGGACGTCTCTCCTTCCCCGCGGGGAAAGCCGGCGAGGCCATCCGCCCGTACACCAAGGAGAGCATGGTGCGCTCCGACATGGACGACGAGGACGAAGCCGTCGATGACACGGAGGAGTGGGAGGACGTGGACGCGGAGCCGGAGGCCGAGGTGGAACCGCGGGAGATGGGCCTCTTCGACGCCGCCCGCGCCGAAGAGCGCGACGACGCCGAGTTCGAAGAATAGCGGGCGGCGGCCGTCCGCGTCATCGCGGGCCGGCCGCTACGCGACGCGAAGCATGGAGCACAGCCGCCCCGGCTGTGCGTCCGGCGAAGCCGGATCGAGGCCGGACCGAGGCGGTACAGCGCGTCGTCTGACGGACGTCCTCCGCGTGCGATGCCGCCCGGCGAGCCGCCCGCGGCAGGGAAGCATGAGAAGCACTACACCGGCGGACGCGTAGCCGCGTGATCGGAGCGCCTCGATGTCTCCACGCACCGCACCGAGGATCGGCGTCACCCGCTGGGAGGACGTGCCGGGCGAGGCCGTCGAGCGCTACTGGGGCCGGCTGCGCGAGGCCGGCGCCGAGGTCGTCGACCTGCGCGAAGACACCGCGGGCCGCATCGACGAGATCGCCGCTGGCCTCGACGCACTGATGCTCACCGGCGGCGTGGACGTCGACCCCGGCCGCTATGGTGCGGAGCGGCACCCGAAGGTGAAGGAGACGCACCCGGCCCGCGACGAGATGGAGATCGCGTACTTGCGGGCCGCCCTCGACCGCGAGCTGCCGGTGCTTGCCATCTGCCGGGGCCACCAGCTCCTCAACGTCGCCTTCGGCGGCACGCTCCTGCAGCACGTCGAAAGCGGCGAGCATCGCGCCGACTACCGCGCCGAGGGCTTCCCCTCACGCTGGCACGATGTGCGGATCGAAGATGGCTCGATCCTGGCCGCCACCCTCGGCGCGACGCGCTTCGTCATCAACTCCCGCCACCACCAGGCCGTGCGCGCCGAAGACCTTGCGCCGGGCCTACGTCCGGTGGCCTACGCCGAAGACCACGGCGCTGACCTCATCGAGGGCGTCGTCAGCGAGCGGCACCGCTGGGTCGTCGGCGTCCAGTGGCACCCGGAGCGGCTCGAGGAGCATCGCCCCGAGTTTGCGCCCCGCATGCGCCCGCTGTTCGAGGCCTTTGTGCGCGAGGCGCGCGCCGTGCGCGCGTAGCCGAACATAGATTCGCCCGGGGTCAGGCACTGGACGGTGGAAGATGGAGGGTGGAGGCGCGGGACGATGCTATCGGCGCGCAACCCGCGCGGGCTGAAGGCCCGTGCTCCGATCTGGAGGGTGATGTTCATCCGCGGGGGTGGCGCCTGGCCGGTACATGACGAACTGCGAGGATCTCACCCCGCCACGTGCGCCGCCACCAACAGCTCTGCCGCCCGCTGGCCCGCCGCCGGGTCGCCGAACGCGTCCGCCACGATCTGCTGCACCTTCGATGGCACGAGCAGCAGCAGCGCCCCCTCGCACGAGTTGCACGGCACGGTCGCGTCACCGAGCGACAGCGTCTTCAGATTGCCGCTCGGCACCTGCTTCAGCATCGCCAGCACACCGGCCGACTGGCGCATGCTCAAGTCCGTCCCGATCGCCTGGCGGTAGGCGCGCCAGACCGACGGGACGCGAAGGAGCGAGCCGGGTGACGTCGCGTCGGCGATCAGTGCCCGCGCCACCCGCTGCTGGCGCAGGATGCGGTCGAGGTCCGACGATCCCTGGCGGATGCGCCCGTACGCGACGGCCTGGTAGCCGTCGAGGTGCTGCCGTCCCGCCGGGAAGTACTGGGGCACGACGTGGATGTCATCGTCGGAATAGTTGGACTGACCGAACGCCTTCGGGTTGTCGATCGTGACGCCGCCCATCGCGCTGATCAACTTCTCGGCCCCGTACTGGTCCCAGGTGACGTAGTAGTCCACCTTGATCCCCAGGTTGTGCTCGATGGTGAGCATCAGCGCCTTTGGCGCCGCCGATGGATGCTTTGCCGACCAGTCCCAGAAGTAGGCCGTGTTCACCCGGTCGCGCGTCCAGCCACCGCCCTGCTTGGGCACCTGCATCATCGAGTCGCGCGGGATGCTGAGGAACGCGGCCCGGTGCGCGTTCGGGTCGATGCGCAGCAGCAGGATCGTGTCCGTGCGACTTGGCCCGCTGTCCGTCGGCCGTCGGTCCAGCCCCGTCACCAGGACGATGAAGGGGCGATCCGGCAGCCCGAAGATCAGCGGCGCGCCGCCCGGAAACGGCACGGAAAGCCGGGCGGACGCCACGGGGATCGGTTGCACCGCGGTCACCACCGCCGCGAGCAGATAGGCCACGGCGAGCAGGATGATGTTCCGGAGCCAGTGCGAGCGCTTCTTCCGCCTCGGCGGCGGGATCGGAAGTGGCGGGCGCGGGCTGCCCGGAACCGGCCGTTCCCGTAGCTGCCCGTAGGCTTCGATGTCTTCCATGACCCGGGCCATCATACCCGACGCTCGTTGGACGGCTCAGAATGAACATACGGCGCCCGCGGGCCGGACACTGGAAGATGGAAGGTAGAAGGCAGGCGGTAGAAGCAGGGGACGATGCCCGGCCAGACGGCCCGTATGGGACGGGCCCGTGTCGGGCGGTCGGCGCGCGACCCGCGCGCCCGTGGCGCAGCCCGCGGAAGGCGCCCGGTACAATCATGCGATGAGGGTCGGCCAGGGGTTCGACGCACACGCGTTTGCCGAGGGACGCCCGCTGATGCTCGGCGGCGTCGAGGTGCCGCACGCGCGCGGCCTCGCCGGCCATTCCGACGGCGACCCCCTGCTCCACGCCGTCATCGACGCCCTGCTGGGCGCCGCCGGCCTCGGCGACATTGGCGGCATGTTCCCGCCGTCAGACGAGTGCTGGCGGGGCGCAGCGAGCCTCGACCTGCTTGCGTCCGCCTCGCGGCGGGTGCGGGCGGCCGGCTTTCACGTCGTCAACGTCGACGCCACGGTCGTCGCGGAAGCGCCACGTCTGGCGCCCTACGTCGATGCGATGCGCGCGAGGATCGCCTCGGCGCTGGATATGGACATCACAGCCGTCAGCGTCAAGCCGAAGACCACCGACGGGCTGGGGTTTACGGGCCGCGGCGACGGCATTGCCGCCTTCGCGGCCGTGCTGCTAGAGTAGACACGACGGCCCGCCGGATTCCGGCACGAGGACACTGTGGCGATGCTCCCCTTCCGCGATCGCGCCATGCGCCCCACGACCCACGGGGCGTCGTGCTGTTGTCCTACGGGGCGCTCCGCCTGACGGGCGCCCCGCCCAGCCCGAGACGCCCCCGGACACCCATGCGAAGGAGGAGGACGCCGTCCTCATGTCTGTCCTGAAGTCGGTCAAGCGCGATATCGACGCGATCCTGGAGCGCGACCCCGCGGCGCGCGGTCGGCTCGAAGTCGTCGTCGCCTACCCCGGTTTCCACGCCCGCGAGCTGCACCGGCTCGCGCACACGCTGCATCGCCGCGGCGTGCCCGTCATCCCGCGTCTGCTCTCGAACGCCAGCCGCTTCCTGACGGGCATCGAGATCCACCCCGGCGCCCGCATCGGCGAGGGGCTGTTCATCGACCACGGCATGGGCGTCGTGATCGGCGAGACCGCGGAGATCGGCGACGACTGCCACATCCTGCAGGGCGTCACGCTCGGCGGCACCAGCATGCACCGCACGAAGCGCCACCCGACGCTCGGCAACCGCGTCGTCGTGGGCGCGGGCGCCAAGCTCATCGGCGCCATCGAGATTGGCGACAACGCGCGCATTGGCGCCGGCTCCGTGGTCGTCACCAACGTACCCGCGCATGCGACGGTGGTCGGCGTGCCCGGCCACGTCGTCGCTGTCCACGACCCGGGCGGCGACACGATCACGCGCTTGCCCGACCCCGAATGGGACCGCATCGACGTGCTCGAGCGCCAGATCGAGCGCATGGACCGCGAGATGCGCGCGCTCCAGCAGCGCCTCGACCGCCTGACCGCCGACGCCGTGAGCGACGCGGATGCGGCGCCCGGAGAGCCGCTCCACCTGCACCGCCGTCGCAGCGACGACGACCCGCGGCCGCAAGACGGCGGCGACGCGCCGGCGGACGGCCCAACGCCAGCCAGGAAGGCTGCCGGCGGGTGATCCGCTTCACGAACACACTCAGCCGTTCCATGGAGGACTTCGAGCCGCAGGGCGACCCTGTCACGATGTACGTCTGTGGCATCACGCCCTACGACGAGTCGCACATCGGCCACGCGATGAGCTACGTCGTCTTCGACGTGCTGAAGCGGTACCTGCGCTGGCGCGGCTACCACGTCAAGCACGTCCAGAACTTCACCGACATCGATGACCGGATCATCGAGCGTGCGAACCGCCTAGGCATCACGACCGACGAACTCGTTGAGAGGTACATCACGAAGTACATCGACGACATGCGCGACCTCAACGTGCTGCCGGCCGACGAATACCCGCGCGCCACGCGCGAGGTGCCGGGCATGATCCGCATCATCGAGGGCCTGATCGAGAAGGGCTACGCGTACGAGGCGCCTTCGCCGCAGAGCGAGTGGTCCGACGTCTACTACCGCGTGTCCGCGAAGGCTGACTACGGCAAGCTCTCGCACCGCACGCAGGAATCGCTGCTTGCGGGCGCCCGCGTGGAGTCCGGGGAGGAGAAGGAGAACGCCGCCGACTTCGCGCTGTGGAAGGGCGCCAAGGCCGGCGAGCCGTCGTGGGACAGCCCCTGGGGCAAGGGCCGGCCCGGCTGGCACATCGAGTGCTCGGCCATGTCGCTCCGCTACCTCGGCGAGCGCATCGACATCCACGGCGGCGGCGAGGACCTGATCTTCCCCCACCACGAAAACGAGATCGCGCAGACCGAGGCCTACACGGGCGACGCGCCGTTCGTGCGCTACTGGCTGCACAACGCCTGGGTGAAGATGGGCGACGAGAAGATGAGCAAGTCGCTCGGCAACTTCATCACCATCCGCGACGGGCTCAACAAGGTCGGCGGCGACGGCCTGCGGCTGTGGATCCTTACGTCGCACTACCGCAAGCCGCTGACCTTCACGGAAGAGACGCTCGAGGCGGCGAAGCACGGCGCCGCGCGCCTGCGCACCGCCGCCCGCGCGTCGACAGACGACGGCGACGGCGGCATCGCCCTCGCGGACGCGCGCGAGCGCTTCATCGCCGCGATGGACGACGACCTCAACACGCCGCAGGCGCTCGCCGTGCTCTTTGACCTGGCGAAGGAGATCAACCGCGCGCGCGACGGGGGCGCCGGCGTCCAGTCTGCCCAGGCCCTGCTGCTGGAGCTGGCGGATGTCCTGGGCCTCCGCCTCGAACAGGTCGAGGAGGAGATCGAGGCGGCGCCGTTCATCGAGCTGCTGGTCCAGATCCGCGGGGAGCTGCGCGCCGCGAAACAGTGGCAGCTCGCCGACCGCGTCCGGGACGGCCTCGCCGCGCTGCACATCGCCCTCGAAGACGGCGCGCAGGGCACCACCTGGAAGCGCGAGGCCTGAGCGTCGGAGGACCCGCGCGGGGCGGGCACGTGGGCCCGCCCCTACGTGTCGCGACGGACCGGCGCGGGATGCCGCGCGGCCCCTATGGGAATGGCCGTGCTACGAGGGGCCGTTTCGGGGGGCTGGCGCGGGACCCGCGGCCTTCTGCCGATTGACTTTCTGGCGCCGGCGACGTAGCCTGAGGACGACAACTGCATAGAGCCGAACCCGCCCGGATCCGGGCGGGGCGGGGGAACCAACGACCTGGGGTGAATCGCGCGGCGACGCGCGTAGGCGAACTCCTTTGAGCCGAACCCGTCAGCTAACCCCGCAGGCATAAGGAGGAGGGTGAAACCGGCTGAAGGTTCGCGCCTTCGGCCGTTTTTGTCCTCAGCGCACGTAGCCTTCGGAGGTCGCGGTGGCCATCGACTACAGCCGCAGGAAGCAGGTCCGCAAGGGGGTGACGAAGGGGCAGTACGAAGCGATTACCGAGGCGATGCGGCTCATCGTCGAAGAGGACCGGGAACGCGGCATCGACAGCTTGTCCGAGTTTGTCTGCGCCGCCTGCGCCCGTCCCCGCACGATGGTCGGTTCCGTCGAGTACGACGGCATCCGCCTCTGCAACGACTGCGCGACCGCGTTCGAGGTCGCGCGCGTGGACCACACGGCGGGTAGCTGTGCGGAGTTCGTGTCGGCGCGCACAGCCGGCCGGAACTAACGATCGACTGACAGGACAGCCTCCTCCTCCAACGGCAAGGGCCGCCGAGCAATCGGCGGTCTCTTGCCATCCGGGGGCCGCTGCGGGAGCGGTGGGTTAGGAGCTCAGGATGCTGATGCTGGTGATGCGTACGCCCGCTGGCGGGTTCTGCTGCGCCAGCGGGTCGCGCGGCGGCAGCTTCGACAGCACGTCGAGGCCCGAGAGTACCTTGCCGAACACGGTGTACTGCCCGTCGAACGTGGGTTCGGGTGTCGTCGTGATGAAGAACTGGCTCCCGTTGTTCGGCTGACCGGCGCCGGGTGGCCGCGCGGCCGCGAGCACGCCGGCGCTGTCGAAGCTCGATGCCAGCGTCGGCGTCGGCTCAGACGGCAGCGTGTACCCCGGCCCGCCTGTGCCCAGACCCGTCGGGTCGCCCGCCTGCACGAAGTGGACGGTGCCCTGCTTGTCCGCGATCACGCGGTAGAACGTGTTCCCGTTGTAGAACCCCTGCTGGGCGAGGAAGACGAAGTTGTTGACAAGCTCCGGCGCCTGCTTCGGGAACAGCTCGACCTTCACGTCGCCCTTGTCCGTCTTGATGACGGCGGTGTACGTCTTGTTGAGGTCGATGCTCATCGGCGGCGGCGCCGCATACTGCTTGATCTCCGAGGCCGCACCGGTCGTGCTCGTCGCGCCCGCCTCCGGCGTCGTCCGGATCACGGGCTGGCCGCGCGGGCTGCTGCTGGTCGGGGTGTTGTTGCGCAGGAGCGCCGTGAAGCCGATGCTCCCGATCATGACGACAGCGCCGATGACGGCGAAGAGCTTGTAGTTGTGGAAGACGCGGAAGAAGCCTTTGGGCCGCAGGTCGAGTGGCGCTGCGGACTCACCCTCGCGGTAGACCTTCGTGCGGCGTTTGCGCTGCACCAGTTGCTTCTTGCGTGGCATACGTCTTGTCTCTCTCCGGTGGTGGGTGGTACTGCATCATAGCATCCGCTTCGGAAGCCGCGGAAGCAGCCCTACACGGGGAACGCGCGGCGACGGGGTGCCGTTGCAGGCGCGGGCGACCCGGCGGGAGACGAGTTTTGCCGGCGCGCACGTACGTCGTATAGTGTTGGCACGCCCCCGTAGCTCAGTGGATAGAGCGCCAGCCTCCGGAGCTGGAAGCACAGGTTCGAGTCCTGTCGGGGGTACCAGGCGTCCCGGCGCCGGGCGCTGGCCGGCGGTCAGGCGCCGCGGAGCGAGGGGATCGCGGACGCGTCCGCGACCGCCAGACCGGAACGCGCGAGCCCCTGCGCCTGCGCCCCCGTCGCCTCGAAGCCTGTCCCGACGGTGCCGCCCTCCAGGAAGCGCGCGTAGATCCCCTCGACGATCACCGCCAGCTTGAAGTACGCCAGCACGATGTAGAAGTCCAGGTTCGCCAGATCGCGGCCGCTCTTCGCGGCGTAGCGCGCGATCGCCGCCTCGCGCTTCAGGAAGGCGGGCAGCGCGGTGACCGCGCCCGAGATCCCCTGCGCCGTCCCCTCGCCCTCGGCCGGTGCCCAGTACATGTACTGCATGCCGACATCGGCCAGCGGGTCTCCGAGCGTCGCCATCTCCCAGTCGAGGACCGCCGCGATGTGACCGTCGGGGCCGATCACGCAGTTGTCGAGGCGGTAGTCGCCGTGGACGATCGCCGCGCCTGACTCCGGGGGCATCCACGCGTTGAGCCGCCGCGCCAGCTCTTCCAGCTCGGGGACATCGCGCGTGCGGTGCTGCTCGATCTGGCCGGTGAAGCGCCGCACCTGGCGTTCGATGAACCCCTGCGGCTTGCCGAAGTCCGCGAGCCCGACGGACGCAGGGTCGATGGCGTGCAGCAGCACCAGCGTGTCTACCAGCTCCTCGCCCAGGCGCCGCTGCGTCGCCGCGTCGTAGCGGCTCGCGACCAGAGCGGCGTCCGTCGGGACGAGCCCCTCCACGTACTCCATGATGTAGAACGGCGCGTCGTTGACGGAGACGTCCTCGCACAGGGCGACGGCCTCCGGCACCGGCACCGGCGTCGGCGCGAGGGCGGAGATGACGCGGAACTCGCGCTTCATGTCGTGCGCCGTCGGCATCACGTGCGACAGCGGCGGCCGTCGCAGCACCCACGACCGGTCGCCCGCCGAGAGCCGGTAGGTGATGTTCGACCGGCCGTGGCCGATCACCTCCGCCTCCAGCCGTTCGACGGGCGCCACGTGCTCGCGAAAC
>JAKAMA010000052.1 GCA_021813085.1 Chloroflexota bacterium
GCGTGATGGACTGCCTCGAGTTCAGCGAGCGTCTCCGCTGCGGCGACGTGGCGTCCGACGTGGCCTTCCTCACGATGGACCTCGAACGGCGGGGCCATCGCCTGCTGGCGGATGCGTTCCTGTCCTCCTACCTCGAGCGCTCGCCGGACGAGACGTTGCCGGCGGTCCTCACCTTCTCCATGTGTTACCGCGCGTTCGTGCGCGGCAAGGTGCACAGCATTGAGGCCGCGGAACCAGGCGTGCCGGACGCGCAGCGGCAGGCGGCGGCGGAGACGGCGCGGCACTGCTTCCGTCTCGCCGCGCACTACGCCGGACGCGCCGGCCGGCCGGCGCTGGTGCTGATGTGCGGGCTCACGGGCTCCGGCAAGAGCTACTTCGCGAACGCGCTCGCCGGGCGCCTCGGAAGCGTGGTGCTGAGCAGCGACGTCGTGCGCAAGGACCGGCTGGGCGTTGGCCTGCGCGAGCCGCTCGTCGCCGGCTACGGGCAGGGCGCGTACGGCGACGAGGAGCGGCGCGCCGTCTACGCCGCCCTGCGCGAGCGCGCGGAGCCGCATCTCGGGGCCGGGCGCGGTGTGGTCCTCGATGCGACACACGCGGCACGCTCGGAGCGCGACGCCGGGCGAGCGCTCGCCGCCAGGCACGGGGTGCCGGCGGTGCTGGTCTGGCTCACGACCGGCGAGGAGACGGTCCGTGACCGTCTGGAGGCGCGCGCGCTTTCGGACGACGCGATCTCGGGCGGGCGCTGGGAGACGTATCTCGCGCAGCGGCGGCGTTTCGAACCCCCGGCCGCGGACGAGCGGGCGGTCACCGTCACGCCGTCGGGCGCGCTGGACCGCGACCTCGACCTCGTCGTCGAGGCGGTGACGGGGCTGACCGGGCCGGCACGGACGACGTGAGCAACGGGCCGGGCGCGGCCGGTGCGGCTGCACGCGCTCTTGCCGTATCCTTTGCGGAGATGCAATCAACGCGCGCGGCCGCGCGGTGCGACGATGGAGGACGCGACATGGACGAGGCTGCCCGGAAGACGACGCTGCGGATGATCCCGTACGGGCTCTTCGTCGTGACGGCGCGCAGCGGCGACGAGGTCGCGGCCGGGACGATCAATTGGCTGACGCAGGCATCGTTTCAGCCGCCGCTGGTCGCGCTGGGCCTGAAGGCGGACAGCGGCACGCTCGCGCGGGTCAGGCAGAGCGGCCAGTTTGCCGTGAACGTGCTCGGCTCCGGCCAGAAGGACATGGCGTTCGCGTTCTTCAAGCCGACGCGGGCCGAGGGGGGCCGCCTCAACGGCTACGCGTTCGAGGATGGCTCGACCGGCGCCCCGCTACTTCTCGACGCGCCGGCGTGGTTCGAGTGCCGCCTGACCGACGTCGTCGACCGCGGCGACCACCACATCGTCGTCGGCGAGGTGATCGATGCCGGCGTGCGGCGCGAGTCGCCGCCGCTGACGCTCTCCGAGGTCGGCGTCTTCTACGGCGGCTGAGCGCGCCCGCGACGTCCCTGCACGATCAACAGCCGGCAGCGGCCACTACCCGCTGTAGTTCCAGCCCGTATAGCGCGACGTGAGCGGCTCGCCCTCGTGCACCATGCTCGCGTCGCGCACCCGCGCGATGACCAGCGTGTGGTCGCCCGCCGCCACGAACTGCTCGGCCTCGCACGCGATCCACGCCATCGCCGCATCGAGCACCGGGCTCCCGTCGGGGCCGAACGTGTGGGGGATCTGGTCGAGCTTGTGGTGCACGCGTGCGGCCAGCACCGTGCGTCCGCCGACCTTCGCGTCGTAGTAGGGCTGCGCGAACTTCGCGGCGAGCGCCATGCCCGCCTCATCCTGCGACAGCAGGTTGATGCTGAAGGCGCGGGTCGCACGGATGTTTTCGAGCGTGCGGGCATCGTTCTCGAACGCAAGCGCGACGAGCCGCGGCTCGAACGAGACCTGCATCACCCAGTCGGCCATCATGCCGTCCGCGGCATCGCCGCTGCGCGAGCCGACGATGTACAGGCCGTACGACATCTGCTCCATGACATCCTGGACTTCGTGATGACGTGCCACGACGGCCTCCTTCGACCTCTACACTTCGCCAGCGCCGTGGCGGTCCGCCGGGAGGCCGTGCACACGGCGGCAGGGTGCCGCACGACGGTCCCGCTTCAGCGGACACACAGCCAGGCGGCTGTGCCCGACGCTTCGTTCCTTGCGGTCGCCCTGCTCTGCGACCCCGCCGCGACTCACCGCAGCCATCCGACCACGAGCGTGTCCGGGCTGCTGGAGATCCGCTGCCGCACACCGTCCGCGCTCACGAGGTCGAGCCGGGCGGCCCCGGCGGCGAACGGTGTCGTGCCCGCGACCGAGCGTACCACCAGCTCATCGCCCTTCGGCGACCAGGCGATCGGCACGTCCATCGAGGCGGTGTTACGCGTCAGCGGCACCGCGGGGCCGCCGGCCGCCTGGACCTGCACCGCGTCGCCGCCGCCCGATGGCTTGACCGCACCGATCGTGAGCTGGCCGTCGCCCTTCCACGTCGGGCTGAGCTGCGCCTTCGTCTGCACCTGTGGGATCGCGACCGCGACGTCGCCCGATGCCAGGTCGAGCATCTTCGTCACCAGCCCCGGCTGATCCCCGGCCTCGGCGACCGAGTACGCGAGTGTCGTGCCGTCGGGCGAGAGCGTCCAGCCGCGCGTGATCTGGTCGCTCAGGTGCGCGACCTTCGTCTCGCCGGAGCCGTCGGGCGCGACGCTGTAGAGGTCGCTGCCCTGCGCGTTGAGCGTGGCGAAGTAGAGCTTCGAACCGTCCGGCGCGAAGGCGATCGGGAAGATGGCCGCCGTGCGCGACGTCGTGATCGTCGCGCGCGCCCCGTCCCGCCCGAGCCGGATCAGCTCGAAGATCCCGGCGGAGTGCGGCTCCGGGATGTTCTTGCGCACCACGATCGAGCGGCCGTCGGGGGCCCAGACCGGCGGGATCAGCAGGTCGATGTCGCTGGCGAGGAGCAGCGTCTTGCCGCGGTCATCGACGACCGCGGCCTGCGCCGGCGCACCCGGCCCGGCGTCCGGTGTGTCCGGCGGCAGCGCCGTGTACGCCAGCGCGTCGCCCTGCGGGGACAGCGTGGCGAAGATGCCGTAGCCCGGCGCGTGGGCCACCGTCGCGATCGTCGTGCGCGACGCGATGTGCCGCGGGTCGATGGCGACGATCGCGTCGCTGTGCTCGCCGAACTCGCTGACGACCAACCGCTCGCCGTGGCCGCGCACCTGCTGGAAGGCCGTCGCACTGCTGGCCTGGAGTTGCGTGTAGGCGACATAGCCGCCGGCCGCACTGGCGGTGAGGACAGTGCCCGCAAGCGCCGGCCTGGCGAGCGCACTGAGCACGCGGACGATGGACATAGGCTCTGCACCTCCCTCCATGGAGCCGTGTTCGCAAGCCTACTGTGTTCGTTCGCGCCGGCATCCCGCCAGAACCCGGCAGCTATGGCCCGGACGCGCTCAGCCCTGCGGCCTGTCCGGGACGCCCGCCTTCTCTCGCTCGGGGTCGAACCAGGCCCGCTTCACGTGCCGGTACACGTACCAGACTACCAGCAGCACGATGAGGCCCGCGATCGGGTAGTCGAAGGGCCGCATCCAGTTGCGGATGTCCTGGTAGTGCTGTCCCAGCTTATACCCTCCGTACGTCAGCCCGGTAGACCAGATGAGGGCGCCGAGGAAGGTGTAGGCCGTGAACTGGACGATCGGCATGCGCGAGATGCCGGCTGGCACGCTGATGAACGTCCGCACCACCGGCAGCAGGCGCGAGGCGAAGATCGCCCAGTTGCCCCACCGCCCGAAGAAGCGGTCGGCGGTATCGAGGTCGTGTTTGGATACGAGGATGTACTTCCCCCAGCGCTCGACGGCCGGTCGCCCACCGTACATGCCGATGTAGTAGGTGACCCAGGACCCGACGGTGTTGCCGACGGCGCCGAAGAAGCCGGCCAGCAAGATCCACTCGAAGCCGCGGTGCTTGTCGGCGATCAGCTTCCAGCCGGCGAGCGGCATGATCAGCTCGCTCGGCAGCGGGACCGCCGCCGACTCGATGGCCATCATGACGATGACGCCGGGCCAGCCCAGGACGTTGTAGGTGTGCGTGATGAAGTCGAGGAGCGAGTTTTCTAAACCGTGTAGCAGACGTTCACCGCCCCCAACCCCCGTCCCGCTCGTTGCCCTGCGGGCGCATCGCCGCAATCTAGCCGTGGAGCGCGGAGGGTGTCAAGGCGGGCCATGCACACCACGGGGAGGCACCCGCGCCAACGGGACCTGAGCGACCGTGGCCGAAGCACGGCCGCGGCAGCTTGGTCGCGTAACGAACGTGGATGCCAGGCGTTCAGCAGTATGGGGAACCCTCCAGCGGGCGGGCATTCATGAACATCTGCTCGCTGCCGAGACTACCAGCGGGGAGCCCGGAGGGTGTGCCCGTATCGGCTGTCACCCGGCGGGAAGCGCAACGTCGACGGGGTTGGGGGCCGCTGCTGCGGCGGGTCGATGGCCGCGCTTGCCAGGGACCGGTGTGAACACGTCCACAAGCTGACGATGGGGCGAGGGAGAATCAGCGATGGTGCGCCACGCGCGCCGCAAAGAGCGGGCCCAGGGGCTGATCGAGTTTGCTCTTATCTTGCCATTTCTGTGCCTGCTCATCTTCGGCGTCATCGACTTCGGTTCGGGGCTCAAGGCCTACATCACGACGAGCTCGGCCGCGCGCGAGGCCGCGCGCTACGCGTCGATCGGCAACCTCGGCCCCACGAGCGGCGCGTACGTCGAATGTGACTCCGCGACGACGAACGCGGTCGTGCTCAAGGCGTGCGGGACCATGGGCAATCTGAAGCAGGCGTACGCGAGCGTGAACGTCGCCTGCAATCCGACCTGCGTCTCCGGCGCGAGCGCGACGGTCACGACGCAGTACCAGTACCACTACATCACGCCGCTGCGTTCGATCATCGGCCTCTTCAGCGGCGGCTCGCTGCCCGGGTACCTCACGGTCACCTCATCGACGACGATGCGGATTGAGTAGGGGCCTGCTGCCGACGGAGAGCCATGAAGCCCCGCGTGACACGCCCATTCCCGGAAGAACCCCGCTGCCACCGTGCCAGCGGGGTGGGGGCGCGTCGTCCTCAGGCGGGTGAGGAGGAGGGTCGATGATCAGGTTGGGTACACCGCGACGGGCTCGCGAGGGCGGCCAGGTGCTCGTCTTCGCGGCGCTCCTCCTGCCAATTCTCCTCGCCATGGCCGGCATGGCGGTCGACGTCGGGAGCTACGCCGACGACAAGCGGACGCTGCAGAACGCGGCGGACGCGATCGCGCTCGCGGCGGCGCAGAACCTCTGCACGCCCAACCCCGCGGACTGCTCCGATACCAGGCCGGCGCTCGCGGCGGCGCAGGCGTACGCGATCAACAACAAGATCGACCCGAGCGCCATGACGGTGACGTTCGACCACGTCGAGGTGACGCCCATGGGCAACCCCACGGTGCACGTCTCGCTCTCGCGCAACCACAGCTTCACCTTCATGCGCATCGTCGGCGTCAACTCCAGGGACGTGGGCGCGGCGGCGGCCGCGATCAAGACGTCACCCGGCGGCATGAGCGGCCTGAAGCCCTGGGCCGTGGTCTATCCGCCGCCGGCCTCAGGGACGACAGCGACGCTGAAGTACGATGCGAACAACCCGCAGAACGGGAACTTCCAGGCGATCCAGCTCGACAACACGCTGGGCAACGGGTCGCCCACGTACCAGAACACGATCCAGTTCGGTAGCGCGTCTATCGTGTGCGCGCAGGGGGTGACGACCTGCGCCACCACCAGCCCGGTCTGCCCCTCCTACGACGTCTGCCCATCGGAGACGGGCAACAAGGTGAGCGCCACCAGGTCCGGCGTCGATTACCTGCTCAACAACACGAGCGCGAGCTGCAGCACGTTTGCGCAGGTGTTCGGGGCGCCCGATGCCTATGGACAGTACACCCTCAACCCGAGCTGCAACCCGTGGACATCGGGGTCGGGCGCCTGTCCGACGCCGGACACGGTGCCGCCCGCGCAGTGCAGCCGCCGGGTCATCGTCATCCCTGTCGTCACCGGGTTCGGGAATGGCCAGTCGCCCGTGACGATCGTGTCCTTCGCGCTGTTCTGGCTGCAGGGATACGGGGCCGGCGGGTGCACCGGCAACAGTTGCGAGATCACCGGTACGTTCGTGAACGCCCAGGTGACGGTGAACGCGCTCACGGGCGTGTACGACGCGGCGAGCGCGATCCACTTCGTCCGGCTCACGCAGTAGCGGCCGCGCGCCCGTGCCCGCCGGGCCGCCATCGCCGCCGGCTGAGGCGGGCTGCTGCCGGTATCGGTCAGGAGTGCCCCGCGCCGCCTGCGCACGCGCATTGACATCGGCTCGCGCCGGCCCGTACCATGGCAGGCACGAAAGGCGCAGGACGCTGATGAGAACGGACATCCCTAGCAACAGCGCATTCCGCCCGGGGCTGATCGTCCCGGGTGGCGTCGCGTACGTGGGTGGGATCAGTGCGCCCTGCACGAGGCTTGAGACGTGAGGTAGTCCTCGATCGGCGAGCCGGGATCCACCCACTGCGAGCACAGGACGCAGTGGGTTTTTTGTTGGCCTCGGCGGGCGGGACCCGAAGATGGAGAGCAGCATGATGGACGAATTGCCACTGACGGCGGCGGGCGTCGCGAAGACGTTCGGCGGCGGCTTCGACTACGGGCGCCTGCTGCCCTGGGGCCGCAACGGCCGCGCGGCGGAGGGGCCGCGCCGCGTCGTCGATGACGTGTCGTTCGAGATCCGCCGGCGCGAGATCTTCGGCGTCATCGGCGCCAACGGCTCGGGGAAGTCGACGCTGATCCGCATCATCAGCACGCTGCTGCTGCCGGACGCGGGCGAGGTGCGCATCTTCGGGCTCGATGTGGTGCGCGACACGATGCGCGTCCGCGCCCTGATCAACCGCGTGTCGGCCGACCCTTCGTTCTTCCGCAACATGAACGCGCTCGAGAACCTACTCTTCTTCGGGAAGGTGTACGGGCTCTCCGGGCGCGACGTGCGCGAGCGGAGTCCGCGCATCCTCGCCCGCCTCGGGCTGGACTGGGAGCAGGCGCTGGAGCCGATGAGCCACCTTTCGCGCGGGCAGCAGCAGAAGGTCGCCGTCGCGCGCGCGCTGCTGACATCGCCGGTGCTGATGCTGCTCGACGAGCCGACGACCGGCCTCGACCCGCGCAGCAAGCGCGACGTCCAGTCGTTCGTGCGGGAGGTGCGGGAGGAGCACGACGCGACGATCCTGCTGACCACACACGACATGGAGGAGGCGGAGCTGCTGTGCGACCGCATCGCCTTCCTGTCCGGCGGGCGCATCGTCGCCGAGGGCACGCCCGTCGAGCTGCGGCGCATGGTGGCGGCGGGGCGCCCGCTCGATGAGATCACGATGGAGACGGTGTTCATGGAGCTGACCGGCCGCAGCGTCGAAGAGGACGAAGAGCCCCAGGAGGTGCTCGCACATGGTTAGCATGGCGGAACACACTCCCGCGCCGGGGCGGGCGGGCGGCGGGCGCCTGGCGTGGGCCTTCGTCGAGCGCCAGACGAACCTCTGGAAGCGCTACTGGGCGTGGGAGCTGGTGTGGCTCATGTACGGTGTCGTCAACACGCTGGCGATCACGTTCATCGCCAAGCAGGTCGGCAACGAGGGGGCGGCGTCGAGCATCAACGTCTCGAAGCTGATCCTCTTCCTGCTGATCGGCACGCTCGTCTGGGCGTACCTCTCCGCCGTGCTCGACGACATCAGCCTCGTGGTCACGTGGGAGCGCTGGGAGGGGACGATCGAGCACACGCTGATGGCGCCGGTGCCGCGCGCGCTGCACCTGATCGGCATGTCGGTGTTCGGGGTGCTGCACGCTGTCGTGCGCACGCTGCTCATCTTCGCCATCGCGATCCCGTTCTTCAGCATCGACTTCGGCGGCGCGAACTGGCTGACAGCGGCGGTCGTGCTCGCGGTGGGTAGCCTGAGCATCGCCGGGCTGGCGATCCTCGCCGGCGTGCTGCCGCTCCTGTACCCGGAGCGCGGGGCGCAGATGTCGTTCATGGTGCAGGCGCTCGTGCTGCTGGTGTCGGGCGTCTACTACCAGGTGAGCGTGCTGCCCGGGTGGCTCCAGGTGTTCTCCTACGTCTCGCCCGCGACGTACATCCTCGATGGCATCCGCGGCGGCATCATCGACGGCAAGAGCGTCACGGACACCTGGCGGACGCTGGCGGCGCTGGGCGTCTTCGGCACGGTGCTGATCCCGCTGGGCATCGTGACCTTTATGGCCGCCGAGCAGTGGGCGAAGAGGACGGGCAAGCTCAAGCGGCAGGGGTGATCTGGATGTTGGAGGTTGGATGTTGGAGGTTGGGGGACGTACGCGCGCGCCGCGGCCTGGTCTGACAGATCTGTCGTCCGCCTCCCTCTAACCTCCGACCTCCAACCTCTGACCTCCGACCTCTGACCTCCGACCCACCCCATCTTCCTCTGCGTCCTGCCTTCTCACGCGATCCCGGTGACACGGTGCTCATTGGCAGAATAGAACATATGTACTATTCTGGCGGCGAGGGTCTCACTCGTTCAAGCGGGGACGAAAGGCATGGGACGCATGGAACCCGGCGCCGGGATCGCCTTCGCCGCCGACGGCATGACCGTCGCCGCCGGCGGCTTCAACGCCGCCTGGCTGGCGCTGCACCGAGCCGGCACGCGCCAGCCGGCGCGACGCTTCGCCGCGATCACGCTCGCCACCATCAACGCGGGGGCCGCGCTCCAGGCGGCGTCCGCGCAGGCGCTCTACAGCGCACATCGCTTCGGGCTGCCGCACGAGGCATTCTTCGCGGCGCCCGCGTGGGTCGCCTCGCGCGTTGTGCTGCTCGCCGGCGTCGTGCTGCTCTCGGTGCTGATCCTGCGGCGGGCGGGGCGATGAGGCGCTCGCCGGCCCGGACGGGCCCGTATTGGGCCGGACGGCCCGCCGGGGCGATGGCGCGCGCGGTGCGGCGAGGCGAATGGGAGCGCCTCTCGCTCTACCTCGCGCTCGCCGTCGCCCAGGCCGCGCGCGCGGCGCCGCAGACCACCATCGACGACGTGCTGGCGCTGCTGAGCGCGGCCGAGGAGGAGCGACGTGGTGACGCCGGTCCGCCGTAGGCTGCCGCCGGCAGACGCCGTACCCGGACGGGCCGTCCGGCCGGAACCCGTCGAGCGCTTCTACCGCGCGGCGGTCGAGGAGGCGGCCGCGCTCATCGAGGCGGCCGAGGTGACCGGCGTCGACGAGGAGCTGGCGCTCCTGCGCGTCAAGCTGCGCGAGCATCTGCGCGAGCGCCCGCAGGACTACGAGCTGCTGCTCAAGGGCGTGCGGCTCATCGCCCAGGTCGTCGCCGTGCAGTACCGGATGAGCCCGGCGCGCGCGGAGGAGCTGGCGGGGACGCTGGCGGACACCCTCCGCCTCGTCGGCGGCCAGTTCTTTCCCGAGCGGTTCGGCGAGGCGTGAGGTGGGACGGAGAAGCCACATGCGAGAAGCGAAACGCGAAGGCAGAGCGAGCGCGGTTGACGGCATGGACGGGCAGCCATCGTCCGACGATGGCTGCCGGCGCCTCGAAGGCGCGATCGCCTGGCTGGTGCGCCGCCGCGACACGCGGCGTCGCGCCGATGCGGCGGGCGTGCTCGACGCGATGAGCGCGCCAGCGTTCCGCGCCGTCGTAGCCCAGCGGCTGCACGCGCTCGAGCGCGACGTCGCGGAGGTACGCGCACGCATCAACGGGTTGCTGTTCGTCGTCGCGGGCGCCGTCATCACGCAGGTCGTGCTGCGTCTCTTTGGTTCATGACCCGGCACGCGCGCGCACGCACGCCGCACCTGCCGCCCACCACCAGCGAGCAGCCACGTGCAGGGACCATGAACCGACCATCGACCAGCGACAAGCGACCGACCGACGCGATGCCGCGGCTGCGCGCGTACCAGTGCGAGGCCGGGCGCGCGGTGCTCGAGTCCGTCTTCCAGTGCCGCGGCCGCGCGATCAGCGTGCAGATCGCGCGGCAGGGCGGCAAGAACGAGCTGTCGGCGCAGATCGAGCTGCTGCTGCTCACCGCCGCCGGGCACGGCGGCGACGTGATCAAGTGCGCGCCGACGTTGCATCCGCAGCTCCAGGTGAGCCGCCACCGCCTCTGGACGCGCATCGGGCAGGCGGGGTTGCGCAACGTCGCGCGCCTCGAGCCGGACGCCGTACGGCTGGGCGACGCGCGCGTGCTCTTCCTCTCGGCCGGGCCGCAGTCGAACGTCGTCGGCCACACCGCCGGGCTGCTGCTCGAAGTCGATG
>JAKAMA010000053.1 GCA_021813085.1 Chloroflexota bacterium
CTCGTAGTGCTCCGCCACCGACCCAACGTTCGCCTTGCTCACCTCGATGTAGTAGCCGAAGACGCGGTTGTAGCCGACCTTCAGCGACTTGATGCCGGTGCGCTCGCGCTCGCCCGCCTCCAGCTCGGCGAGGAACCGCCGCACGTCGCGACGGATCAGGTGCAGGCTGTCCAGCTCCGCCGAGAACCCCGCCCGCACGACGTTCCCCGCCTCGACCGTCGCCCCGGGCTCGTCGTCGATCGCCTGCGCGATGGCCGTCACCGCGTCGCCGCACGCATGGATGCGCGCCGCGATCTCCGCGATCCGCCGGTCGCACGCTCCCACGTCGTCGCCCGCCCGCGTTGCGCCATCACTCTGCCGTGTGTCATCTGTCGTCTGCCCTGCGCTGCCAGGCGCCTCGAGCGTCGCGCGCAGCGCCGCGCCCGCCTCCAGCCCCCGCCGCAGCGCGACCAGCTCCCGCGGCTGCGCGCTCCCTGCCACGACCCGGCCCATCAGCCGCTCGATGTCCGCTACGTCCCGCAGCAGCTCGACGAGCTGCGCGCGCACAAGCGCGCTCTCGTGGCAGTACGACACCGCGTCCAGCCGCCATCCGATCGCCGCGATGTCGCGCAGCGGCTGCCCGAGCCGCCGCCGCAGCAGCCGCGCTCCCATCGACGTCGATGTCAGGTCGAGCGTCGCGAGCAGCGAGCCGTCCCGCCGCAGGTCGCGCCCCGCCGTGAACACCTCGAGGTTTCGCAGCGTGTGGGCATCGAGCCCCGCGTACTCCTCCGGCTGGTGCGCCCGCACCGACGTGATCAGCCCCGCGCTTGCGGCCTGGTTTTCGCGCAGGTACAGCAGCACTGCGCCACACGCCGCCACCGCCGGCGAGCCCTTCGCGAGTCCGTACGCCTCCGGCGACGCCACCCGCATCTGCTCGATCAGCGTCACCTCCGCGAGGTCGCCGTCGAACCACAGCGGCTCCACGCGCGTCACATGGAGCCCCGCATCGAGCCAGGCCGGCGGCTCCACCCCGTCCGGCAGCAGCACCTCCGCCGGCCCGATGCGCCCCAGCTCCGCCTGCACCTGCTCCGGCCCTAGCTCCCCCGCGACGAACTCGCCCGTCGTGATATCGACGTACGCCAGCCCGGTGGCGCCCGCCCACGGCTCGCCTCCCCGGCGCGGGCGGCCCGGCGCCAGGCAGGCCAGATAGTTGTTCGCCCGCTCGTCGAGCAGGCTTCCCTCCACCACCGTCCCCGGTGTGACGACGCGCGTCACCGCCCGCTCGACGAGCCCCTTCGCCGTCGCCGGGTCGCTCATCTGCTCGCAGATCGCGACCTTGTACCCCTTCGCGATCAGCTTCGCGAGGTAGCCTTCCACGGCGTGGTACGGGATGCCGGCCAGCGGCACCCGCAGCCCCTTTCCCATCGGCTTTGACGTCAGGGTGATGTCCAGCTCGCGCGCGCACAGCTCCGCGTCATCGTCGAACGTCTCGTAGAAGTCGCCCAGCCGGAAGAAGACGATGGCGTGCGGGTACCGCCGCTTGACGTCGAGATACTGCCGCCGGATCGGAGTGAGCCCGTCCACGGCCGCGATTGTATCCCGATCGTCGCCCGGACGCCTCTTCCCCTGGGGCTGGCGCGAGGGCAAACTAAGGGCAGCACAGCATTGGCCCAATCCGAGGGGAGGGCGCAGGGGTACGCCGCTCCAACTGTCACCGTCCAACATCTCACATCGCGCCGGCAGGGCGCCGCGCGCCAGTGACGCAGCCACGGGGTAAGGTGCAGCCATGAAGAAGTACGTCTACCTCTTCCACGAGGGCAACAAGGACCAGAAGGACCTGCTCGGCGGCAAGGGCGCCAACCTTGCCGAGATGACCAACCTCGGCATGCCCGTCCCACCCGGCCTCACGATCACGACCGAGGCCTGCAACGCCTACACCGCCAACAACATGCAGCTCCCGCCCGGCCTCATGGACGAGGTCCGCGCCGCCCTCGCGAAGGTCGAAGACGCCGCCGGCAAGAAGCTCGGCGACCCGGCGAAGCCGCTGCTCGTCTCCGTCCGCTCCGGCGCGAAGTTCTCCATGCCCGGCATGATGGACACGGTCCTCAACCTCGGCCTCAACGACGCCACGCTCCGCGGCCTCACCGACGCCACCGGCGACGAGCGCTTCGCCTACGACGCCTACCGCCGCTTCATCATGATGTTCTCCGATATCGTCCTTGGCCTCGACCGCCGCGCCTTCGACCGCATCTTCGACGACGCGAAGAAGAGCGCCGGCGTCAAGGAGGACTGGCAGCTCACGCCCGGCGCCCTGAAGCAGGTCGTCGAGCGCTTCAGGCAGCACGTCAGGCAGCAGACCGGCGCAGACTTCCCCGACGACCCGATGCGCCAGCTCGAGCTCGCCATCTGCGCCGTCTTCGACTCCTGGAACAACGAACGCGCCTTCCGCTACCGCGAGATCGAGAAGATCCCGCACGACCTCGGCACCGCCGTCAACGTCCAGACCATGGTCTTCGGCAACATGGGCGAGGGATCCGGCACCGGCGTCGCCTTCACGCGCGACGCCTCCACCGGCGAGGACCAGATCAGCGGCGAGTACCTCGTCAACGCCCAGGGCGAAGACGTCGTCGCCGGCATCCGCACCCCCTCGCCAATCGCCCGGCTCGAGGAAGAACACCCCGCGCTCTACGCCCAGTTCGCCGACATCTGCCACCGCCTCGAACAGCACTACCGCGAGATGATGGACGTCGAGTTCACATTCGAGAAGGGGCGCCTCTACTTCCTGCAGTGCCGCGTCGCCAAGCGCGCCACCGCCGCCGCCGTCAAGATCGCCGTCGACATGGCGCACGAAGGCCTGATCGACAAGGCGGAGGCGCTCCGACGCGTCGCCCCGCAGCGCCTCGACGACCTGCTGCACCCCCGGATCGACCCGCGCGTCCAGCGCGTACCGCTCGCCGATGTCGCGCACGACGTCGCCGCCGTCATCGGCGAGAAGCCCGCGCTGATCTTCGCCGAGGACGGCCGCGTCGCGACGATGGCGCAGCCCGAGTGGGCGGCCCTCCCCGCCGCCGAGCGCGACCGTCTGCTCGCGCGCGCCCGCTTCGTCGACGTCGCCCACGGCCTCCCCGCCTCCCCCGGCGCCGCCGCCGGCATCGCCATCTTCGACCCCGACACCGCCGCCGCCCGCGGCCTCGGCCATGGCGCCGGCGAGGCCGTCATCCTCGTCCGCGCGGAGACCTCCCCCGACGACATCCACGGCATGACCGCCGCCCGCGGCATCCTCACCGAGCGCGGCGGCATGAGCAGCCACGCCGCCCTCGTCGCCCGCGGCTTCGGCAAGCCCTGCGTCGCCGGCTGCGAGGCGATCAGCGTCGACGAGGAGGCCCGCTCCTTCGCCATCGCCGGCGTCACCGTCCCCGAGGGCCAGATGCTTACCATCGACGGCTCCACCGGCAGCGTCATGCTCGGCGCCATCCCCACCGTCCCGCCCGAGATCTTCCCGGAGCTGCAGGAGTTCCTCGGCTGGGCCGACGACACGCGCCGCCTGAAGGTGCGCGCCAACGCCGATACGCCCGCCGACGCCGCCAAGGCCGTCGAGTTCGGCGCCCAGGGCATCGGCCTCTGCCGCACCGAGCACATGTTCCTGGCCAAGGACCGCCTCCCCGCCGTCCGCGAGATGATCCTCAACGCCGCCGAGGCCAAACGCCTCCAGGCCGGGACCGACCAGCTCCGCAAGGAGCTCGACGGCGCCTCCGGCGACAAGAAGGCCAGGCTCGAAGCGCGCCTCGCCGACGCTTCCGCCGAGATGCAGGGCCCCCTGGGCCGCTACCTCGGCGCCCTCGAGGAGATCCTGCCCATGCAGCAGGGCGACTTCGAGGCGATCTTCCGCGTCATGGCCGGCAAGCCCGTCACCATCCGCCTCATCGACCCGCCGATGCACGAGTTCCTGCCGGACCACGACGCCCTGCTCGAAGAGGTCACGCGCCTGCGTATCGAGCGGCCCGCGTCCGACGAGCTGTGCCGCCAGGAAGCGCTGCTCGCCAGCGTCGACGCCGTCCGCGAGCAGAACCCGATGCTCGGCCTGCGCGGCTGCCGCCTCGGCATCCTCTACCCCGAGATCAACGAGATGCAGGTGAAGGCGATCTTCCGCGCCGCCGTCAAGCTCGCCGGCGAAGGCATCGAGGTGCTGCCCGAGGTGATGATCCCGCTCGTCGGCTTCGAGGCCGAGCTGACGCACCTGCGCACGCTGCTCGAAACCACCGCCCGCAAGGAGATGGACGCCGCCGGGCGCCAGATCCCGTACCAGTTCGGCACGATGATCGAGCTGCCGCGCGCCGCCCTCACCGCCGGCCAGATCGCCGCGACCGCCGAGTTCTTCTCCTTCGGCACCAACGACCTCACCCAGACCACGCTCGGCTTCAGCCGTGACGACGCCGAGGGCAAGTTCCTCGGCAAGTACCTGCAGATGGGCATCCTCAAGGAGAACCCGTTCGAGACCATCGACCAGACCGGCGTCGGCGCGCTGATGCGGCAGGCCATCGCCTCCGGCCGCGAGGCGCGCCCCGGCCTCAAGCTCGGCATCTGCGGCGAGCACGGCGGCGAGCCGCGGTCCGTCGCCTTCTTCCACCAGATAGGCCTCGACTACGTGAGCTGCTCCCCGTTCCGCGTCCCCATCGCCCGCCTCGCCGCCGCCCAGGCCGCCCTCGGCGACGCGCCGGAGCGCGACCGGTGAGCGCCACGCGCCGCCCTTGCAGCGTCCGACCGACCCGCGCCCGCAGGCGCGGAGCACCCTAGCTGCGGAGCTTCTGCTCCGCCCTCTCCTCAGCGATGAGCCGCCGCTCGCCGGCGTCCGCTGCCCGGACTTCCCCGCGCCCGATCGCGGGGAGGGCCTCCGCCGCCACTGGCTCTGGTCGCAGGTCGAACAGCACGGCGCCGCGCGCGGGGAGCGCGCCGGCCGCGCGTCATCCTGCCTGACGCGTGGGCGACGCCGTGTCCAGGGCAGAGCGCCCTTCGAGCGCGGCACGGACGGGGGAGAAGCGGCGGCGGTGGATCGCGCACGGGCCCTCGGCGTCGAGGGCGCGCAGGTGCTCGGGCGTGGCGTAGCCGCGGTTGTGCGCGAACCCGTAGGCGGGGAAGGTGTCGTCGTACGCGGCCATCATGCGGTCGCGCGCGACCTTCGCGACGACCGACGCGGCGGCGATGGAGACGCAGAGCGCGTCGCCGTGGATGACGGAGCGGTGGCGGTACTCCGGCAGCGATTCGGCATCGATCAGCAGCAGGTCCGGGCGCACGGGCAGCGCGGCCAGCGCCCGCCGCATCGCGAGCTTCGTCGCGCCGATCAGGCCGAGCGCATCGATCTCGGTGTGCGATGCGGCGCCGACGCCGTTGGCGCAGGAGTCCTTCAGGAGCGCCGCCAGGCGCTCGCGGTCCGGTCCGGCGAGCATCTTGCTGTCGCGCAGGTCGGACCACCAGGCGCGCGTTGCGCCGGGGTCGAGGATGACGGCGGCGGCGACGACCGGGCCGGCGAGCGGGCCGCGCCCGGCTTCGTCGACGCCGGCGACGTGCCGGCGCCCCTGCCGCCAGGCGGCGATCTCGGCGCTGAGCGTGGGCACGGCGAGGAAGCTGCCCATCGCCGCGGATGCTAGCACCAGCATCGTGCGCGTGCAAAGATGGCCGCGCCCGCAGCCCGGGCGCGGCGGCGGGCGCGCCGACCCAACCATTGCCGCACAGCCGAGGAGGCCGCCATGCCCATCGTCCGCGTCGAGATGTTCCCGGGGCGCACGCACGCCCAGAAGCAGGAGCTGGCCCGCGCGATCACCGAGGCGGTGGCGAACATCGCCCACACGACGCCTGAGGCGACGATCGTCATCTTCCAGGACATCGCGCGGGAGGACTGGGCGCAGGCGGGGAAGCTGGCGTCGGACGAGTAGGGGCTCTGCCGATAGGGGCCGGATTGACGGACGCAGATACTGAGCCGCCATCCCCGGTCCACCCGGCAACGGCCGGGCCGCCGCGCGCGTTCCCCTTGATGCACGATGGCAAGCACCGGCGTGGTCCGGCCGGGTATGCTGCGTCAAGGAGACGTGAGGCGCCCGGGGCGCGCCGCGAGGTTACAGGGCGGATCGCCTCTGTTATACTGGGTCAATGGGCGCGCCGGGCGCCCGCGGGGGATAGGTTAGGAACACCGCATGAGTTCTCGCTGGCTGCGAAACAGTTTCATCTACTTGCTCATTCTGGTCGCGGTCATCGCGATCGTGGTCTCCTTCCTCCGCAGCAGCGACAACACCAAGACGATGCCCTTCAGCGACGTGATCGCGGCGGCCCGCCTCGGCCAGATCCAGCAGATCGACGTGAATGGGCAGACGCTGACGATCACCAAGAAGGGCGACACGACCAAGTACAAGTCCGAGATGGGCAAGAGCACCAACCTCGAGCAGACGCTGAAGGACAACGGCGTCACGATCGGCGGGAGCTCGGACAGCTCGGTCGCGATCAAGTACGCGACGCCGTCGTCGTTCGGCAACTGGCTTGGGCTGCTGATCAACTTCCTGCCGCTGTTGCTGATCGGCGGGCTGCTCATCTTCATGATGCGGCAGGCGCAGGGCTCGAACAGCCAGGCGATGAACTTCGGCAAGAGCCGCGCCCGCATGTTCACCGGCAACAAGCCCACGGTGACGTTCCAGGACGTGGCCGGTGTCGATGAGGCGAAGGAGGAGCTGGCGGAGGTCGTCGAGTTCCTCAAGTACCCGGAGAAGTTCGCGTCGCTCGGCGCGCGCATCCCCCGCGGCGTGCTGCTCGTCGGACCGCCCGGCACCGGCAAGACGCTGCTCTCGCGCGCGGTCGCGGGCGAGGCGGGCGTGCCGTTCTTCTCGATCAGCGGCTCCGAATTCGTCGAGATGTTCGTCGGCGTCGGCGCCAGCCGCGTGCGCGACCTCTTCGACCAGGCGAAGCGCAACTCGCCGTGTATCGTCTTCGTGGACGAGATCGACGCGGTCGGCCGCCAGCGCGGCGCTGGCCTCGGCGGCTCACACGACGAGCGCGAGCAGACGCTGAACCAGATCCTCGTGGAGATGGACGGCTTCGACACGAACACGAACGTCATCGTCATCGCGGCGACCAACCGCCCGGACATCCTCGACCCGGCGCTGCTGCGGCCGGGCCGCTTCGACCGGCAGGTGATCCTGGACCGGCCGGACAGCCGCGGTCGCCAGATGATCCTCGAGGTGCACACCAAGGGGAAGCCGTTCGAGAAAGACGTCGAGCTGGAGACGCTGGCCAAGCAGACGCCCGGCTTCTCGGGCGCCGACCTCGCAAACCTCGTCAACGAGGCCGCGATCCTGGCGGCGCGCCGCAACAAGAAGAAGATCAGCATGTCCGAGTTCAACGAGGCGGTGGACCGCGTCATCGCCGGCCCGGAGCGCAAGAGCCGGGTGATCACGCCGCGCGAGAAGAAGATCATCGCCTACCACGAGGCCGGGCACGCGCTCGTCGGCCACCTGCTGCCGAACGCCGACCCGCCCTACAAGATCAGCATCGTCTCGCGCGGGATGGCGGGCGGCTTCACGCGCTTCCTGCCCGAAGAGGACCGGCACCTGATGGCGCGTTCGCAGTTCAAGGACATGCTGGCGACCAGCCTCGGCGGCCTCGTGGCGGAGGAGCTGATCCTCGACGGCGAGTCGACGACCGGCCCCTCGGACGACCTGAACCGGGCGACGAACATCGCGCGGAACATGGTCACGCAGTGGGGGATGAGCGAGCGGCTCGGCCCGCGCACCTTCGGCAACAAGCAGGAGCTGGTGTTCCTGGGACGCGAGATCGGCGAGCAGCGCAACTACAGCGAGAAGGTCGCCGAGGAGATCGATGAGGAGGTGCGCCGCCTCGTCGACCACGCCTACCAGACCGCGCGCCAGGTGATCACCGAGAACAAGGACCGGATGGAGAAGCTGGTCAACATCCTGCTCGAGGAAGAGACGATCGAGGGTGACGACCTGCGCCGCATCCTGGACGGCCTCGACAAGGAGCCGCCGCCCGCCGGCGAGGCGCCAGCGGCGACGCCGCCGGCCGAGGAGCCGTCCGAGCCGGAGGAGAAGCCGGCGCCGAAGCCGACCTTCGGCAAGCCGGGCCTCGCCTGGGGCAGCCAGTCGCAGATCACGCTCGACGCGCACGTCGAGCCGCCGGACGCGTAGCGCGCCGCGCACCACGCCGACATGTGAAGAGGGCTCCTCTACGGGAGCCCTCTTTCGTCCCTGCACGGCACTCGCAGCGGCCGCCGGATGACCAGAACCTACGGCCCATCACCGATGCCGCGAAACCCTTCGATGAGCCGCACGCGGCCATTGGGCGTACGCTCGATGCAGGCGTAGCCGGGCATCGGGATGGCGCGCCAGAACGCGTACGGGTCGTCGAGCGGCAGGGCGCGCGCGAGGTACGCGGTGATCACGCGGCCGTGCGAGACGACGGCGGCCGGCGACGGACCCTCGGCGACGATGCACAGCGCCGCATCGAGACGGGTGGCCGCGGCGGACGCGGTCTCCGCCGCGCGCACGCTGGTATCGGGGTCTTCGAGGATGTGGCGCACGGCGGCGTTGAACGCGTCAGCGTTCTCGACCCACTCCTCCCAGCGCTGCTCCTCGAAGCCCTCGACGAGCCACACCGGCAGCGCGAGCGCCTCGCCGATGATCGCCGCCGTCGCGGCCGCCTTCGGCTCGGCGCTGCTGTACAGCGCGGCGATCCCCCATGTCCTGGCGGCACCGGCAAGCCGGTGCGCTTCGTCGACGCCGCGCGGCGAGAGTCCCCACGCGCGCGCGGGCGTCGCGGGCTCGACCCGGGGCGACGCGTGGCGGACGAGATAGATGCGGCTCACGGTCGCGCCTACACCGGCACGCCGGTGAGGAACATCAGCCCGCGCGCGAGCACTTCCCCGACGAGCACAGCGCCGACGGCGATGTACAGCAGGCCGGTCGCGGCCATCATCGCGTTCTCGTTCGCGGGGTAGCCCTTGCTCGACACGTAGGACATCCAGCCGAGGGCGGCGGGGACGGCGAGACCGATGATGATGCGCAGCCAGAAGGCGGGGTTCGCGCCCAGGCTCTGCGAGCCCAGAAACGCCGTCGCCGCGGGCGTCTCGCGCGCGGGAATCGCGACGTTGACGGCGAGCAGCGCCGCCTGCAGGGCGACGGCAGCGACCAGCAGCAGCGTCAGCTCCTCGAGCGATTCGCGCGGCAGGCGTGGCGTCACGAGGTACCAGTGGCCGAGCGTCATCGCCAGGACGACGGCGCCGACGGCCAGCGCGCCGCCGCCGATGCTGAGCAGCACGCCTGCGTAGCCCCAGGTCGGCAGGCTCACGTCGTACGCGGTCACCGCCACGAGTGCGCAGCCCACGGCGAGCGCCGCCACGCCGGAGAGCATCGACGCGCGCCGCTGCTGCTTCGTCACGTACCAGTTGTAGGGCAGGGAGGCGGCCAGGAAGAGCGCGGACAGCGCTTTGAGCCACGTGCTGAGGCCGCTGTCGAGGCGGTAGCCGCCGATGATGGACTTCGGGTCGAGCGCGAGCGCGTTGAGCAGCATGACGGCGGCGCCGACGGAGACCATGGCGGCGCTGAACCGGACGAAGCTCGGCGCCACGCGGCCGCGCCAGTCGGCGAGCAGGCAGACGAGCAGGCTGCCGACGCAGAACTCGACGAGCACGATGAACGAGGTGTACGGGAGGGCGTCGAGGTTCATGCGCGCTGCATGGTAACAGGCCGGCCTCCGGCGCGCCGGTCAGCCCTGCGCCAGCAGCTCGCCGAGCCTCCGCCAGTCGTGTTCTTGCGCGGGCTGTGGCCGGTGCAGCGTCGACTGCCGCCCCGGGTGGTACATGGGCACGAGCGTGCGGCCGCGCCACGGGACCGCTGTGGCCGCATCGCGCGGCAGGTGGGCGTCGTGCGCCGAGATGGCGCGGAGCGCCTCGAGCGCCACGCGCCCGCAGGTCACGACGTACGGCGCACTGACGAGGTCGAGCGTCCGGACCAGAAACGGGCGGCAGCGCGCACAATCGCCGCGCGTCGGCGGCCGGTTGCGGCCGCGCGCATCGAGGGGGTTGCAGAGGACAGCGTTGGTGATGAAGACGTCGCCGCGCTCGATGCCGGCGAGCGCCAGGAACGCCGCGAAGCGCCGCGCGGCGACGTCGCGCGTCAGCGGCACGCCGGTGACGGCGCCACCGCGCCGCCCGGGCGCCTCGGCGACGACGAGGACGCGCGCGTCCAGCGGGCCGTTGGCCGGGCCGATGGCGTGGCAGTGCGCCATCGC